>DAIDKC010000076.1 GCA_027451045.1 Holophagaceae bacterium
CGGCGTGATACTCCTCAAGGGAGTGACCGTGGGCCAGGATTCCGTGGTGGCGGCTGGCAGTGTACTCGCCAAGTCCGTTCCCTCGGGCTGCCTCGTGGCCGGAAACCCAGCAAGGGTGGTCCGCCATCTGCGGGCGAGTGACCGATGAGGGTAGGGGTCATCCAATCCAATTACCTCCCGTGGCGGGGCTACTTTGATTTTATCTCCCAGGTGGATCTATTCGTGTTCCACGACGACCTCCAGTACACCAAGGGAGATTGGCGCAACAGGAACCGCATTAAGACTCAGGAGGGACTCCGCTGGCTTACGGTGCCGGTGCACTACCGCCAAGTGGCCCAGAAAATCGACGAAACCGGCCTAGATCGAGCTAAACCATGGGCTCATGAGCACTTGAACCGTCTGGAAGGCGCCTATCTTCGCGCGCCCTTCTTTCTCCGGTACCGCGACGAGTTGGAGTCCCTCCTCCGGGCAGACTACGAATCCATCTCTACCCTCAACATCTCCCTTGTGCGCTGGGTCATGACCCAACTGGGCCTGTCAACCCCCCTGTGTCATTCCCGGCAACTGGGGCTGGTGGGTGCCAAGACGGAGCGCCTGATCGACCTCCTCCGAAAGGTGGGCGGTACCACCTACCTCAGCGGCCCCTCAGCCCAGAGTTACCTGGACCTGAAGGCCTTCCAGGCTGCCGGCATCGCACTGGAGTACAAAACCTACGACTACCTGCCCTACCCACAGTTGTGGGGTCCCTTTGAAGGAGCCGTCACCGTGCTCGACCTGCTGTTCAACCACGGGCCCGCGTCGCGGGAATACCTGTTCAGCCGCAGCCCCAACGTGCAGATCGTATGAAGGTCATACCCGAAATCGACGTGTCCCAGGGTCTCACTTCCGCCCTCACCGCCCTGAAGGCCGGGGCCCAGCCTCACTGGCGGGATCTAGTGGGCGCGCTGGGCGAGGAGGTACCTCTCGACCGCGCGCTTGCCATGATGAAGCTGGCTGCTGGCCTGTTGGACGCTGGACACCGGGAGGCGGCCCGGAATCTAGTGCACCGGGCCTGGGTTCTTTCGGGTCACCATTCTAGTGTCTCTCCGCTCCACCTGGCACTCTCCCGCGAATCCGGGGATGTTACGGCCACCCGGGAAACCTACAAACGACTCGGCATTCAGGCTGCGTCCCAGGGCGAGATCGCCCAGGCCCTAAAGCATTTCCAGGCTTGGCAGTACACCGACATGGACCTCCATCAACAGGACCGGTACGTGTTCGACGATGATGTCCTCCAGGCGATCCGGAACCTCGCACGGCCCCATGAGATGGGATTCTCGGCCCGGAAGGGGGGGGGCCTCAGAGTGGCTCACCTGCTCTTCGGCGCCACGCATTTCAACTCCGTAATCATGCGCCTTGCCCGGGAATTCGCCCGGCACCACGACCGCACCCGATTCCAGGCCGCTTTCTTCATCCCGGAGGCCGAAGCCGATGTGAACGCCTCCATCCAGGGGAGTGGCCACGTGGAATTCCTCCAGGCGGCCGGCTGGGCCGTGACATGCGCCAGCAACCATCCCGACGAAGGTGAGCGCCTGCTGGGCTTGGGTCGGGCGATCCGCGCCTTCGCCCCCGACATCCTACTCCTGCATGCTGCCCTGGCGGACTTCCGTCCAATGTTCCTCATGAACCTCAACCTTGCCCCCTGGCGCGTCGGCCTGGTATCCGGCCCGCCCCCCCAGTTTGCCCCCCCGGACATGGACTGGGGCATCGCCTGGACTTGGCATCCATTGATGGACGCACCAGTGCCCTGTACCCAGGTCGATCTGGAATTCGACCTTCCAGAGATTCCCTCCGGCACTGGGCCGCAGCGCGAGTGCTTCGACATTCCTGATTCCGCACCCCTCTTCGCGGCTGCTGGACGGCCCCCCAAGTTCGCCGATCCGAGGTACTGGAATTTGGTCGCCCAAGTCCTTAGTGCTGCGCCGGAGGCCTACTTCCTGGCTATCGGCCCCCAGAGGGAGGATCTGGTGTCGGTCTGGCAGTTCGCGGAAGGAGTGGCGGACCGGATCCGGGTGGTCCCTTGGCGGGAGGATTACTTGGCCGTGCTAAGGCTGGCCGATCTGGTTATTGACACTCTTCCTTCCGGTGGTGGGGTGGCGCTGACAGACGCTATGTCCCTGGGCCTGCCTGTGTTCTCCATGGCCAACGACTATCTGCAGGACATGAACCAGGTCGAATGGACCCCGGCGGCGGAGTTCCTGCCCGGGCCAGAGTTCGTGGTGGATCTGGGCGAATGGACAAGCTTCCGGGATCGTATTCTCGCGGGCCTGGCAGACCGGGGGGCCCTCCGCGCACTGGGGTGTAGTAGCCGAGAGCACATTCTGGCCACTCGGGGCCGCCCGGCCCGGATGGTTGCGCGCTGCGAAGCCGTCCTTGCCCGGGTGGTCGAGACCGTGGCGCCGCGCCAGCCCCATCCTGGTCCCAGCCGACCGGAAGGGTTCCTGTTCGCCCCTCGGTCCGCTGGAGAGGCCGAGCTCCGGCAGCTGATCGACTACCTCCTCAGTTTCGCTCCGGAAGATCCCGTCCGTCTTGTGCTGGTGGAAACGCCTGATGTGGGCATTCCCTGGACCGATGTAGTGCTGGAACTCGCCCGGTCCCTGAGCCTCGAGACCTTCCCTGAGGTGGTGGTCGTCGAAAGCGGTTCGGAACTGTCCGACACGCTGGCTGAGTGTCGGTTGATCCATCCCCTGCCTCTGCCAGAGGAGGGTCCATCAACCTGGGCCATCAGGCGTCTCCAGGCGCGAAGCGGCAGGCAATCCGCCGAAGCGAATTATTAGAGAGCCTTTTGCACCACTGGAACTTCTGGCGCATAGCAAAACACCCCCAATATCTCCAAACTGTTTGATCAATACTTACTTTAAATTTAAGTCTCAATCGAGATTGTGCAACAGGCTCCAGAATGACCTTGAACTTGCAGTCCCTTTCCCCTCCTCTCCCATCCTTGTCACCCCTGCCTCCGGAGGGCGCTTGCCTTCGCTTCTCGTTCAAGCCTGTGCTCTCGCGGTCCCAAGTTGGACCCGCCGGGATGTGGAGCGCCCTAAGTGGCCGACCCGGGGTGGATATGCCAGATGAGGACTGGAGCCGCCCGGATCCACTACCTCCACGCAGCGAGCCCATGTGCGTCTATTAAAGGTAAAAAACGCCTTGCCTTCGACACCATGTCACCTGAATGGTCCGGTGACTGGATGCGATGGATCCAGGATCCCTATATCCTCCTTCGACACCCAGGCAACTGAGATGCCACAGACCCCTATGTTTTCCATCCTCGTCCCGACCTACAACCAGGCCCAGTTCCTCCCCACGGCCCTGGACAGCCTGCAGGCCCAGACCCACGGCGACTGGGAGGCCGTGGTGGTGGATGACGGATCCACGGACCGGACCCCGGAAGTCCTGGCGGACTACGCCGCTCGGGACGGGAGGATCCGCCCGGTCCGGAAGTCGAACGGCGGGGTGGCCTCCGCCCTGAACACGGCCCTCCAGTTCGCCCGCGGGACCTGGATCTGCTGGCTGTCCTCGGATGATTTCCTGAAACCGGACGCCCTGGAGGCGTTCCACGGGGAGATTGCCCGGCATCCCGAGGCCGCGTTCATCCACAGCGACTACTTCATGCTGCTCCACGAGACCGGCCAGCTGTTCAACAGCCCCGAGGACCGCGCGCAGACGCTGCCGGAACCGGCCTTCCAGACCCTCCGCTTCTTCGCCGGGAACTACATCAACGGCATCAGCATCTGCATCCGCAAGAGCCTCTTCGACCGCGCGGGGGCCTTCAGGCCGGAGCTGCACTACGCCCAGGACACGGACATGTGGCTCCGGATGAGCGTCCTGGCGCCCTTCCACTACCTGGACCACCCCACCTGCGTCACCCGCTTCCACCGCACCCAGGGCACGAGCCAGTTCCCCGAAGCCGGCCTCTTCGATTCCGCCCGCCTGTGCCTCGACTTCCTGAACCGGCATTCCTTCGAGGAGCTCTTCCCGTTCCTGGACCTGTCCCGGGGTCCCGATCTCACCCGGGCGGTCGAGGCCGCCCTGCGCACCGGCCTGGAAACGAGCAGCACGATGTACACCGGGCTCGGGAACTGCCCGGCCTTCTTCGAGCGCTTCGGGGAATGGCTGTCCACCCGGTGCCCGGAGCCGTACCGGGCCCCGGTGCGGGCCGGTCTCGGCGCCCTGATGGGCAAGTTCCAGACCCTGCCCCCCGATCTCCAGGCGCCCCTCCTGCGGGCGGCGGAGGGACGCCCCGTCCCCTACGTCCCCCGGTCCCCCCGGGACCTCATGGCCCGCCAGCGCCAGGCCTTCGAGGCCCTCGGGGACCTCCGGCAGACCTCCCTCCTGGAGCGGTACCTGGAGCTGGGCTTCGCCCCGCCTGCCCAGGACCGCCTGCTGCCCGAAGCCGTCCTGCTCGAGCCCGAGGGAGGGCGGGCCTGCTGGCAGCCCCTGCTGGAGGCCTACCTGGAGAGCTTCGAGCCGGGCGACCCCGTCTGCCTCCTGGTGCTCCTGGATCCGGCCCGGAGCGACCTCCCCGCCGCGGACGAGGTGGAGGCGGTCCTCCGGGAGGCCGCCAACCGCCTCGAAC
>DAIDKC010000077.1 GCA_027451045.1 Holophagaceae bacterium
CGGCCTCCCCCAAGGAGAGCGCCATGCTCCGGCTGGAGGTGGGCGAGCCCGACGTGGCCGCCGTGGTGAGCCGCTGGACGGGCATCCCCGTCAGCCGCCTCATGGAGAGCGAGATCCAGAAACTGCTCCACATGGAGGACCGCCTCCGGGCGCGGGTGGTGGGCCAGGATCCCGCCCTGGCGGCCATCAGCGACGCTCTCCGTCGCAACCGGGCCGGTCTGGCCGATCCCAGGAGGCCCATCGGCAGCTTCCTCTTCCTCGGCCCCACCGGCGTGGGCAAGACCGAGGTGGCCCGGGCCCTGGCGGAGTTCCTCTTCGACGACGAGGCCGCCATGGTCCGCATTGACATGAGCGAGTTCACCCACGAGGCCGACGCCACCCGCCTCATCGGCTCGGCCCCCGGGTATGTCGGCTACGAGGAGGGCGGCCGGCTCACCGAGGCCATCCGCCGCCGGCCCTACGCCGTGCTCCTCCTCGACGAGATGGAGAAGGCCCACCCCCGGATCTTCGACCTCTTCCTGCAGGTGCTGGAGGACGGTCGCCTCACGGACGGCCACCGCCGCACGGTGAACTTCCGCAACACCGTGGTCCTCATGACCTCCAACCTGGGCAGCCAGGCCATCTTCGAGGCCGGAGGCGACCCCGACCGGGCCCAGGCGGCGGTGAAGGCGGCCCTCCACGGGGCCTTCCGGCCCGAGTTCCTGAACCGTCTGGACGAGGTGGTGGTCTTCCACCCCCTCAGCCGGGAGGACATGAAGTCCGTGGCCAGGATCCAGCTCCAGCGCCTGCGGGAGCTCCTCCAGGCCCAGCGCCTGGACCTCGAGGTGCCCGAGGGGGCCCTGGCCTGGCTGGCCGAGGCGGGGTTCGACCCGCAGCTCGGGGCCCGTCCCCTCAAGCGGCTGGTCCAGCAGGCGGTGGTCAACCCCCTGTCCCGCCTGGTCCTCCAGGGCCAGCTCCGGCCCGGCGGCCTGGCCCGTCTGGCCCTTCGCGGGGACCAGCTGGACGTGGAGGCCCAGGCCGTCCAGTAGGTCCCGCACCCGGAACTTGCCTTCCTCCGGATCCCCGCCGATGAGGCGGAGGTCCCCGTGGAGTGGCCGTGCCCCTGACCCCCCCCATCCCCATCCTGATCGTGGATGACGAACCGGATCTCCGCACCCTGATGGTGGAGGCGCTCGCGGACCAGGGCTATGCGGCGGAAGGCGCAGAGGGGGGGCACCAGGCCCTGGAGCGGGTGCACCACCAGCACTTCCCGGTGATCTTCACGGACCTGAACATGCCGGGCGGCTCCGGGCTCGAGCTGCTCCGCGCCGTCCACGAAGTGGACCCCAAGGCCATGGGAATCCTCATGACCGGCTACGCCACCACGGAGGCCGCCATCCAGGCCCTCAAGCGCGGCGCCTACGACTTCATCCAGAAGCCCTTCAAGCTCGCGGAGATCGAGGCCGCGCTGGACCGGGCGCTGGAGCGCTACCGGCTGGTGCAGGAGAACGAGGAGTACCAGAAGAACCTGGAGCGCATGGTGGAGGCCCGCACCCAGGAGATCCTCGGCCTGAAGAACGACATCGAGAGCCTTTTCGAGGGGTTCGTCAAGGCCTCCGTGACCGCCATCGAGTCCCGGGACCCCAGCACCTCGGGCCATTCCAACCGTGTGGCGGAACTCACCGTGGGCCTGGCGGAAGCCATCAACCGGACCCCCAACGGGCCCTACGGGACCCTCTCCTTCAGCGACGCCCAGCTCCGGGAACTCCGCTATGCCAGCCTGCTCCACGACTTCGGGAAGGTGGGCGTCCGGGAGCAGGTGCTGGTGAAGGCCAAGAAGATCGAGGGCGACCATCTCGAGGGCATTCTCCAGCGCCTCCACCAGCGGGCCATGGAGGCCATCCAGCACCACCTGGCGGAGGCCTGGCGCCAAGGGCGCCCCTTCGATCCGGCGTGGCTGGACCATGTCCTGGCCCAGCAGCAGGCGGAGACCCGCCGGCTGTTCGACATCATCCAGAGGAGCAACGAGCCCACCGTGCTGCCCCAGGACGTGGCCGAGGGACTGGAGCGCCTGGAGGGGCTGACCTACCAGCACTGGAGCGGGGACCAGCACCCCGTGCTCGAGCGGGCCGACCTCGAGATCCTCCGGATCCGCAAAGGCAGCCTCTCCGCCCAGGAGCGGGAGGAGATCGAAAGCCACGTCACCCACACCTACCGCTTCCTCAGCCAGATCCCCTGGCGGGGCCCCCTCGCCCGGGTGCCCGACATCGCCTACGCCCACCACGAGCGCCTGAACGGCAGGGGCTACCCCCGCCAGCTCACGGACGCCGAGATCCCCACCGAGAGCAAGATCATGGCGGTCCCGGACGTATTCGATGCCCTCTCCGCCGCGGACCGCCCCTACAAGGCCGCCGTGAGCGTCGAGCGGAGCCTGGAGATCCTGGAGCAGGAGGTGGAAAGCGATCTCCTGGACGGGGAGATCCTCAGGATCTTCATCGAGGCGCGGATCTACGAGCGCGTCCATCCGCCGGCCCGGAGGGGGGCGTGACCCCGGCGATCCGGCTAAGCTACCGCCCATGAGCACCGCCCACCAGCTTCTCTGGACCGGCTTCCGGGGCCTGGATGCCTCCACGGCCGATCTCGTCTGCGCCCCCGGCGGCCTGGTGCTCTTCGCCCGGAACCTGGACCCCGACCCCGACCTCGGCCCCGCCCGCTGCCGGGCGCTGATCGCGGGTCTCCAGGCGCGCCTGGGCACGGACCTTCCCCTGGCCGTCGCCCTGGACCAGGAGGGCGGTCCCGTGAGCCGCCTCCGCCCGTGGGTGGGCGACACGCCGCCCCTCCGCCGCATCTGGGACCGCAGCGGCGTCCCCGCCTGCGCCGCCTGGGGCCGCCTCTGGGGAGAAGGGCTCCGGATGCTTGGATTCAACGTGGACTTCGCGCCGGTGGTGGACCTCTGGGACGGCCACCCCGAGGCGGGCATCGGCGACCGGGCCGCCAGCCCCTCGCCCGCCGAAGCCGCCGCGGCTGCCGGGGCCTTCCTGCACGGCCTCGAATCCACCGGCGTCCGGGGCTGCCTCAAGCACTTCCCTGGGCTGGGCGGGACGGCCCTGGACAGCCACAAGGGCCTGCCGGAGCTCGCCGAGGCTGCCCGGGTGGACCGGAACGCCTCCGCCTTCGTGCCCCTGGCCCACCCGGACCGCCTGGTGATGGTGGCCCACCTGCGGACGCCTCATTCGGATCCCCTGCCCGCCAGCCTCCACCGGGGCTCCGTGGCGGACAACCCCTGGGGGGTGAAGGGCCGGTTCCTGCCCGACGATCTGGAGATGGGCGGCTGCGCCGACTGGTCCTGGGCGGACCGGGTGCGCCTCGCCCTGGAAGCGGGACATGAATGGCTGCTGGTCTGCCAGACCCCGGAGGGGACCCGGGCCTGTGCCGAAGCCGCGGCAGCCCTGGATCCCACCGCCACCGCCCGGGCCCTCGAGGCCTCCAGGGCCATGCGCCGTCCCCTGCCTTCCCCCGACCCGGCCCCCCTGGAGGAGGCCGCCTGGCGGGATTGGGTGGCCAGGGTCCGTACCGCCACGGAGACCCTCTGACATGCCCGCCCGCATCCTGATCGTTGACGACAACACCATGATCCGCGCCGAGATCAAGGCCGTGCTCATGAAGGACGGGGCCTTCTCCCACTTCCAGGAGGCCGGCGACGGCCTCACGGCCTTCAAGATGATCATGGAACAGCCGCCGGACGTGGTGCTCTGCGACCTCGTGATGCCCGGCTTCGACGGCCTGAAGTTCCTGGGCCTGAAGGCCAGCCGCAAGGAGCTGGAGCAGATCCCCGTCATCATCCTCACCGCCGAGGACGACCTGGACCGCAAGGCGGAGATCCTCGAACGGGGTGCCTCCGACTACGTCACCAAGCCCTTCCACGAGAAGGAGCTGCTGGCCCGGGTGCGCATCCACACCAAGCTCAAGCTGCTCCAGGATGAGTTGCGGGAGAAGAACGCCCAGCTGGAGGCCCTCTCCATCACCGATCCCCTCACCGGCCTCGCCAACCGGCGCCACCTCATGTCGAAGCTGGAGCAGGAGGTCGAGCGAGCCCGCCGCTACAAGACGCCCCTCTCGGTCGTCATGATTGACATTGACCACTTCAAGCACGTGAACGACGCCTACGGCCATGCCATGGGCGACGAGGTGCTGCGGGGGATCGGGAAGCTGCTGCGCGAGAGCGTGCGCGCCACCGACCTGGCCGCCCGGTACGGCGGCGAGGAGATCACCCTCCTCCTGCCCCACACCGACCTGACCGCCGCCATCCAGGTCGCGGAGACCCTCCGGCAGAAGCTCGCAGCCATGGACCATACCCTGGACGGGGTCACCATCCGGAAGACGGCCAGCATGGGCGTCTCGGCCGGGGACGGCCAAGGAGATATCCCGGGTGCCGAGGAGCTTCTCAAGCGTGCGGACGAGGCCCTCTACCGCGCCAAGGAGGGCGGCCGGAACCGGGTCGAGGCATCGGCCCGGTAGCGGGCAGGAAGGACCCGGGGCGGGGCCCCTATCTCGCCGCCCGCCTCAGGGCCTCGACCTTGTCGGTCTTCTCCCAGCTGAACTGGTCCCGCCCGAAATGGCCATAGGCGGCTGTGGCGCGATAGATGGGGCGGCGGAGATCCAGGGCCTCGATCATGGCCCGGGGCGTGCAGCTGAACACCTCCCGCACGGCCTTCACGATGGCCTCGTCGGAGACCTGCCCCGTGCCGAAGGTGTCCACGGCGATGGAGACCGGCTCGGCCACACCGATGGCATAGGCCAGCTGGATCTCGCAGCGGTCCGCCAGCCCCGCGTCCACGATGTTCTTGGCGATATAGCGGCCCATGTAGGCGGCACTGCGGTCCACCTTGCTCGGGTCCTTCCCCGAGAAGGCCCCGCCGCCGTGGTGCCCGCTCCCGCCGTAGGTGTCCACGATGATCTTGCGGCCCGTCAGGCCGGTGTCGCCCATGGGGCCACCCACCACGAACCGCCCCGTGGGGTTCACGTGGTAGACCGTATGCTCGTCCAGCAGCTCCAGCGGCAGGGTCGCCTGGATCACGTCCCGGATCACGCTGTCGCGGATGGTGGCGTTGGTGACGTGCTCGTCATGCTGGGTGGAGATGACCACGGTGTGGATGCGGACGACCCGGTCGCCCTCGTACTCCACCGTCACCTGGGACTTCCCGTCGGGACGGAGCCAGGGCAGCTGGCCATTCTTGCGGACCTCGGAGAGCTTCCGCGTGAGGGCATGGGCGTAGTGGATGGGTGCAGGCATCAGTTCCGGCGTCTCCCGGCAGGCATAGCCGAACATCAGGCCCTGGTCGCCGGCGCCACCCGTGTCCACCCCCATGGCGATGTCCGGGCTCTGCCGGTCAATGGTCACCATGACCGAGCAGGTGGCATAGTCGAAGCCCTTGTCGTGGTGGTCGTACCCGATGTCCCGCACCACGTCCCTGGCCAGCTGGGCCACCGGGATGTAGGTGTCCGTCGTGATCTCCCCGGCCACCAGCACCAGGCCCGTCGTCAGCAGCGTCTCGCAGGCCACCCGGCTCCGGGCATCATCCTTCAAGGCCGCATCGAGCACGGCATCCGAGATCTGATCGGCCATCTTGTCCGGGTGGCCTTCCGTGACGCTTTCGGAGGTGAAGAGGTGGCTTGCCTGGCTGGCCATCCGCGGCTCCCGTGCATCCCGACCTCGGCGGGGTGCCGAAGCGGAACGGAAGTATAGCAGGCTAGACCTTTCGGATGACGCCAGGGCCGGCGCCATGCCCTAGGCTGGACGCCAGGGGGCTGCCCCCCATCCCATGCCCGATCCCTCCTGGAGGCCCCATGTTCCGCACCCAGCGTCCCTCCCTGGCCCTGTCCTTCATGGCCACCTCCCTCCTGCTGCTGATGCCCGCCTGCAAACGGGAGGATCCGCAGATCCGCGCGCTGACCCAGAAGGTCGCGGCAGTGGACAAGACGGAACAGCAGATCAGCCAGGAAGGCGCAGATCAGCAGAAGCGCCTCGCCCAGGCGGGAGTGAACGACATCCGCCCGGACACCAGCACCATGCAGCTCACCGACGAACAGCGGAAGGTGCTGGAGGAGCGCATCAAGAACGAGAAGAACAGCTCCTACCAGGCCCTGCTCCAGGAAGTCATAGACAAGGACAAGGAGATCGGCAGCCTGAACACCCAGCTGTCCAAGCTGAAGGCCGAGCTGCCCAAGCCCGACATCGCGCGGGCCGGCGACAGCCACTATGCCCTTGCGATGCGCTTCCTCCGGCGGAAGGGGGTCCCCGAGGCCCAGGCCCGGAAGCTGGTCAGCCGCGTCAACCTCATGGAGCAGCTGGCCCCCGGGTTCGAGGTGTACCACTTCTACGCCAACGGGGTGTACGGCACCTGGGTCACCCAGGGACGGGCCAAGATCAGCCCCAACGCGCTGATCCGGCAGGAGCGGGAGAAGATTGAAGGCGAGCGGGACGAGGCCGTGGCCCAGAGCCAGAAGCTCCAGGAGGATGTGCAGGACCTCCAGCAGCAGAAGCAGCAGATCCAGGATGAGATCGCGGCACTCCAGACCGAGAAGGCCAACCTCCTCGCCGAGCAGGCCAAGCTCCAGGCCGACAATACGGCCCAGCTCGCCTCGCTCAACTCCCTCCACTACCTGGTGGGCCGGCGGGACAAGCTGAAGGAGGAAGGCATCATTGACATCCCCATCTTCGCCAAGGACAGGGCCGGCAAGAACTGGCGGGACGACGTCTTCAACCAGAGCCTGGACCTCCGCAGCGGCCACACCATCACCATCAAGGCCTCGGATGTGGGCCTGCCCAAGATCGGCAAGATCAACGTCGTGCCCGGTTCCTACCTGAGGGACAAGCAGTACAGGCTGACCATCAGCCCCGACAAGCAGACCGCCACCATTGACCTGCTCACCCCGGAACGTTTCAAGAACGACAAGGTCGTCTTCGCGGTATCGGAATAGATACCCTGAAGATCCGCAACGGGGCCCCGGTCGGGGCCCCTTCCTTTTCCCTGGAATTCCACCCGGGACGGTCCTATCGTCTTGGAACCCACCCCTCCGTATCCATCCACCCCATCCTGGAGGTCCATACATGCGTCCATCCTTGAGCCTCGCGCTTCTGGGCCTGCCCCTGGCATTCGCGCTCGGCTGCAGCGGCGGCGGCGGCAATTCCAACGCGCCCGTCGCTCCGACCTCGGCCAACACGGCGGTGTTCGTGCCCGACTCCACGTCCCCCGCCTTCTTCGTGCCCCTGCCGAACATCCTGGCCACGGCCGTGGCACCGGATCCCCTCAAGACCGCCTACACGGATCCCACCACGGGCCAGACAGTGGCAGGCCCCCGGCCCGCGAACACGCCCATGACGCCCCCCGAGGCCCTGGCCTACGTCAACGACTACGAGATGGGAGGCACCAATGCCGTGTCCGGGGTGAACGCCCCGATCTACCTCCGCTTCTCGGCTCCGGTGGATGCCAGCACGGTGACTCCCGCCAACATCAAGGTCTTCCAGATCAGCGTTGACAGCAACGGCACCACCGAGAACAACCCCCTCGGCTTCACCGACATCTCCGCCATGTTCACCTACCAGTACACGGCGGGCGGGACGGACCTCTTCCTCTTCCCGAACTTCCCCCTGCTGCCCGCCGCGCGCTACCTCTACGTGGTGACGGACCGGGTGAAGGATGCCGCCACTGGCGGGCCGGTGCTGGCCTCGCCCTCCTTCCAGGCCCTGAAGTCCACCACGCCGCTCACGGGCGCCCTCGCGGCCCTCGAACCCATCCGGGCCAACACCCTCGTGGACAACACCCAGCCCCAGAGCGCCACGAACCCGATCCTGCTCTCCGGCTACGCCAAGGTGATGGACGACCTCATCTCTGCCTCCAGCACCACCACCATCACCAGCCGGAACGACATCTCGCTGATGGGCCGCTTCATCACCACCGGCGCCCAGTTCATCTCCACCACCACCGCCAGCCCCGCGGATCCCGGAGCCACCCTGATCCCGATGGAGACCGCCCTGCGGGAGACCGCCTTCCAGGGCACGCCGACCATCACCATCTCGGCCACCTTCGACCGCGGCGGCACGAACCCGAGCCCGGATGTCTACTGGCAGCAGGCCACGGGCCAGGCCACGGCGCCCGCCAGCGTGGGAGCCATCGTCCTGGGAACCATCAACGGGGCCCAGCTGTCCATGGATCCCGTCCTGGTGCAGGCCTTCCACGCCGCCAACCCCACCTCATCCGACATGACGGCCGTGACCGGCGCCTACAACCCCTTCGCCGGCGTGGTGCAGGCCTTCCGTCCCGACGGCAAGACCTTCGCCGGGTTCTACTCGACCGCCAGCAGCATCCCATTCCTTTACATCGCCCCGAGCGGAACGGCTCTCCCAGGCGGCAACCCGCTGGTCATCTTCCAGCACGGTATCACCCGCCAGAAGGAGGACGTGCTGGCCCTCGCCCAGACCCTGACCAGCAACCACGCCGCCGTGGTGGCCATTGACCTGCCCCTCCACGGTGCCAACGCCCTGCCCGGATTCACAGGCAACTCCTCCGACCCCGTCACCGTCAACGGCGTGGCGACCACCAAGGGGGCCATCTGGGGCCAGGACTTCATGGCCATCGGCGCCCCCCTGGCCGCCCGCTCCAACATGGACCAGGCCGTGTTCAACCTGGACCGCCTGGAGTACGCCATCCGCAGCGGCGCCTTCGGCGCCGCCCTCGGAGCCGCCGTCAATCCCCCATCCCAGTCGGCCATCTCCTTCGTGGGCCAGAGCCTGGGCTCCATCGTGGGCGCCGACTACCTGGCCGGCAACACCACCCTGGCAACCTCGGGCGTGCCCTACACCCAGACCACCCTCGACAGCGACATGAAGGGCTACCTGAGCGTGCCCGGGGCCCGCATCGCCTACCTGATCCAGAACAGTCCGACCTTCGGCCCCGGCGTGAATGCCGGCCTCGCAGCCGCGGGCATCCCCCAGGGCTCTGTCACCTACAACCAGTTCTTCCAGCTCACCCAGAGTGTCTTCGATCCAGTGGACCCCGCCACCCTGACCACCCCGCTCGCCGCCGGTCTTCCCAGCCGTCTGTCGGGTCGGGTCTGCATCCAGGAATCCGTGGGTGACCAGGTCATCGGCAACGACTACACCCGCTACCTCGGCAACGCCCTGGGCGGCCGCGGCCTGCTCGGGACGGACATCGCGCCGGGCTTCGCCCAGCTGGCCTACACCGCCAACGGGACCTACACCGTGGGCACCACCTCCACGGCCCACGCCGCCGGCGTACCCTCCCAGTTCATGCTGACCCTCAACGGCAGCGGCGCACCGACCCCGAAGATGAACGACGCCGCAGTGGCGGCCACGGCCACCACGCCGACAGAAGGCTACTTCCAGTTCGACCAGGCGGGCATCGCACACGGCTCCCTGCTGGACCCCACCAACCCTGTCAACATCTCCCTCCTCCAGCGGCAGATGATGTACTTCCTTGGTGCCGGCATCGTGGTGGACCCCACCCAGGGCGCCCCCGCCCTGCCTGCGGCCCGCCCCGCGGCCTCGCCCCTGGCCGCCCCGGTGGTCCAGGTGCCCTCCCGCTACCAGATCCTGGGCCACTGAACCCAGGCACGTCCACGAAAGGCGGGGCTTCAGCCCCGCCTTTCTGATGCTTGGCGATTAATTTGAAAAATCCATGCTGCAAGATCAGCACTTAGCTCAAGAAGAGACAGAAAAAGAGGCTTCCCGCAATCTCCAGGGAAGCCTCTTTTTCTGTTCAGGGAGTGTC
>DAIDKC010000078.1 GCA_027451045.1 Holophagaceae bacterium
CCAGGTAGGCTTCCATGGCCTGGGCCACGGTCACGGGGCCCCGATGCACCTTCTCACCCGTGGCCTCTTCATAGGCCTCCAGGAACCAGGCGCGGGCCTTCTCCTGCGCTTGGAGGAACGACAGGACCGTCACGCCATCGGCATCCTGGAAGTCATCGGCGGTCCCCAGGGCCTTCTCCCTCCACTTGCCCCCGGGCCCTTCCTGGCGATGCCTCGCGATCCAGGAACCGGCCCCCCCGCCTGCCGGGCGGCGATAGCCGATCTTCCGGCCTGAACCGATGGAGGCCCAGTGGGGCGCTTTCCGTGCCTCAAGATCACGGCGGGCAGAACGAGTCTGGAGGGGTCCGGCATAGATTCCACGAGCCATCTATTTGTCCTCCATCCGTCCTCCAAAAGTGGTCCAGAACGACTCTGAAGTCAAGTGAACCGTAAAGGACTAAATACCTGCACTTTTTTGCATTTCTACAATATGCACAAGTTCGCATAAGTCCACTCTGAAGCCCTCTCACAGCGTAAACCGGGGTTCGATTCCCCGTGGGACTACCACTCAACCCCCTGGAGCAATCTGGGGGGTTCTTGTTTTAACCCAGCAAGGCCCTGCGGCCCAAGGGGTCCTCTCACCTTTCCGTTGGCCCATCCCCCCCCGGCATCCAGCAGGCCGAAGCCGCCACCCAAGGCCTCCGGCATGGCCCTCGATCCATCTTCAAGCCCAAAACAAACAAGAGAAGCCAACGGCTACCGCTCGGTTCAGGCGCCCTGGTACAGGGCCATCCAGCGGTCCAGGCCCTCGGGTGCCACGGCGGCGTCCCAGCCCTGGGGCGTCAGCACATAGGTGCAGTTCAGGGCCCGGCTGAGCAGGCCCATGGCCTCGAGGCGGGGGAGTGCGTCCTCGGCCGGCAGCATCGCCTCGCCCCGGGTTTCCATCAGCATGCCGACCCCCTCCCCGGTGAGGAAGAAGGCGAGCCGCCCCTCCAGATCCCGGGCGGCCAGCCTGAGGACTGCCAGGTCGTGGTCGGTGAGTTCCATGCGTGCCTCGTCGGTTCCATGGTCCCGCCGGGGCGACGCGTCACAAGTTAATTGTTGTTAAGGGTCCCCCGGGCCGTGGTTCGATGGGACATGCGCCCTCGACCCGCCTGGCTCCTGCCCCTTGCCGCGGCCTGGGCCATCTTCTGGCTCAGCAGCCGTTCCAGCTATCCCGCGGGACTCGTCCTGGCCCCGCCCCTCGACAAGCTGGCCCACGCCTCGGTCTTCGGCCTCCTGGCCCTGGTCCTGGACTGGAGCCTGCGGCGCTCGGCCCCCGGCCTGCCGATGTACCGGCGCCACCTGTGGGTATTCGTGCTGGTCTCGCTCTACGGCCTCTCGGACGAATGGCACCAGGCCTTCGTCCCGGGGCGCGACTGCGACGGGCTGGACTGGCTCGCGGACACGATCGGCGCGGCGCTGGGCCTTGCACTGGTCTCGCTGCCCCTGGTGTTCACGCGCCGCATGGCCTGGAACGGCTGGGTGAGGGGCAGCGCGCTCCGTCCCGACCCGTCCCGGGAACTGGTGCTGGTGGCCGACCCCCACTGGGGCGCCGAGCTGACAGGCCTGGAGGCCGCCACGGCGGCCCATCCCGACGCGGACTGGCTCTTCCTGGGCGACGCCTTCGACGTGTGGGTGGGCCTCCCGGGGATGGAGACGGAGGCCCAGCGCGCCTTCCTCGCCTGGGTGGACGCACGCCGCGCCTCGGGCCGGTGGGTGGGGCTCTGGATGGGCAACCGGGAGTACTTCCTCGACCGGCATGCCGGCCGCTTCGACCTGATGGGCGAAGGCCTCGGCGGCGGCCTGCCCCAGGAGCGTCTGGTCTGGGAGCACGGGGACCTCGTCAACACGACCGATCGGCAGTACCGCTTCTGGAACCTCGTCTCGCGCTCCGGCCCCTTCTGGCTGATCTTCCGGCTCATGCCCCCCGCCCTGGCGAGGCGTGTATCGGCCGGCCTCGAGCGCCGGATGCGCACCACCAACGCCGCCTACAAGCTGGCCTTCCCGCGCGAGGCCTTCCGCACCGCCGCCGCGCAACATCCCGGGGCCACCTTCCTCAC
>DAIDKC010000079.1 GCA_027451045.1 Holophagaceae bacterium
TGGATGGCGAGGAAGCCACCCTCAAGGAGTACCGGAGGGATGCCAAGGGGATCTGGCTCGTGCCGCATAATCCCGCCCTGAAGCCCAGGCTCTATCCCCTGGATCGCATCGAGATCCAGGGGCTGCTGATCGGGGTGATGCGGACCTGCTGAGGCCCGTTTCAGGCCGGGAGGCCGGCGCGGATGGCCGCGCCCATCTCTCCGGTCCTGAGGTGCCCGCCCAGGTCCGGGGAGGCGGCCCCCGCGAGCAGGGCATGCCGGACCGCTGATTCCAGCAGTCCCGCCTCCTCCTGCCAGCCGAGATGCCCGAACAGCAGGGCGGTGCACAGGAACATGCCTGTGGGGTTGGCCATGCCGCGTCCGGCCAGGTCGGGAGCGGAACCGTGGACCGGTTCCGCCAGGGCTCCGCAGCGGAAGGGCCTGTGAGGGGCCCAGCTCAGGGAGGGGGCCACGCCCATGCCGCCCTGAAAGGCCGCCAGGAGGTCGCTGATGAGGTCCCCCAGGTAGTTGTCCGCGGCGATGATCCCGAAGGGACGCGGATCCTGGACGAGGGCGCACAGGAGGGCATCGGCATGCATGCTGCGGGCCTCCACGGCCGGGTGGGTTGCGCGCAGCTCCTGGAAGAGGCGCATCCAGAGCCCGTGGCCGTGCTTCAGGACGTTCGCCTTGTGCGCGAGGGTGATGCTGCGCTCCCCGGCGGCGGCCTTCCGGAATGCGGCTTCCAGCAGGCGTCGCACCGCCTGTTCCGTATGTTCGGCCAGGTCCGTGGCTCGGCCTGGCTCCGTAATCCCCTTCAGGCAGTAGGGGCCTTCGGTGTTCTCCCGGAAGACCGTGATCCGGACGTCCCGCGCGGCCACGCCCCTGAGGGGGAGGTGGCCGTCCAGCAGGGGGTGGCAGGGGCGCTCGTTGACCGCGAGTTCCAGGTCCCGGCGGAGACGCAGCAGGATGCCCTCAGCGTGGCGGCCATCGGGCACCCGGGGATCCCCGACGGCTCCGAAGAGGATGCCGTCAGTGCGATCCCGGAGGTCAAGGAAGGCCCCCTCCGGCAGGATCTCGCCCGTGGCCAGGAAGTGGTCGGCCCCCCAGGGATGGACCTCCCAGGCCAGATCGCGCCCCCGCCCCTGGACCCACGCCAGGACCGGCAGGATCTCGGCGACCACCTCCGGCCCGATACCGTCGCCCGGAATGACCGCCAGCCGCGTCGTCACGCCGCCCCCTCAATTCCCGCGAACCGGACGATCCCCCGCGGCATCCAACCGAGTATGGCGGATGTCCGCCTTCGCGCGAAAGGCAGCCCATGAGAAACCTCCTTAAGGGTTCCGTGCTCTCCGTCTTCGCCCTGCTGGGTCCTGCGGTCCGGGCCGACGTGCCCGCCGTGGGGCAGCCCGCTCCGGCCTTCCAGTCGGTGGACCAGGATGGCAAGCCCGTCGCCCTCTCCGACTACCGGGGGAAGGTGGTCGTGCTCTACTTCTACCCCAAGGACGAGACCCCCGGCTGCACCACCGAGGCCTGCAGCTTTCGCGACGGGTATGCTGCCATCCAGGCCACCGGAGCCGTGATCCTGGGCGTGAGCGCCGACACGGTCGCGAGCCACAAGGCCTTCGCGGCGAAGTACCACCTCCCCTTCCGCCTGGTGGCGGATCCCCATCGGCGCATCATTGACGCCTACGGCGTGCGCATGCCGGTCCTCGGGTGGGCGAAGCGCACGACCTTCATCATTGACAAGGCCGGGGTGGTGCGAAAGGTCTTCCGGGGCGTGAACCCCGCCGGACACGCCCAGGAGGTCCTCGCTGCCCTGAAGAGCCTCACTTAACGATTCTTAACGGGGCGCCTTCGGTTGAGCCGGTCCGTCCGGTCGGGCTATCCTGTGACATTCCCTTCCGAGGACGCCCCAGGATGGTCTTCTTCAATCACGCCACGCGGCAGATGACGGCCAAGATCGTGTACTACGGACCGGGCCTCTGCGGGAAGACCACCAACCTCAACACCATCTACGGGAAGACGAGCCAGAAGGCCCGTGGGGAGATGGTGAGCCTCAACACCGAGACGGACCGCACCCTGTTCTTCGACCTCCTGCCCATGGACGTGGGCATGGTGGGCGGGTTCAAGACCAAGCTGCAGCTCTACACGGTGCCCGGCCAGGTCTTCTACAACAGCACGCGGAAGCTCGTGCTGAAGGGGGTGGACGGCATTGTCTTCGTGGTGGACAGCCAGACGGCCATGCTGGACGCCTGCCGCGAGAGCTACCAGAACCTGGCCGAGAACCTGAAGGAACTGGGCCTCCTGGTTGACGAGGTCCCCCTCGTGTTCCAGTGGAACAAGCGGGACCTCCGGAACGTGGTGCCGGTCGAGGAGCTGGAGGCCATCTTCAATCCCCGCGGGGTGCCGAGCTTCCAGGCCGTGGCGGCCGATGGCTCCGGGGTCTTCGAGACCCTGAGGGGGATCACCCGCCTGGCCCTCACCCACATCAAGAGCCACGTCCTGGGCGAAGCCCAGGGGGGTGGGCAGACCGCGGCCCCCGCGCCGGCGGTGGCTCCGAGGCCCCTGCCTCCTCCGCAGCCGCTGACCCTCTCCGACCTGCCCTCCGTGACGGACCTGCTCGACATGGGGCCCTCCCGCCCCCAGGCCGCGCCGCCCTCCGTCGCGGCGGTCCCGCTGGAGGACACGGAGGACGAGGACAGTCTCGTCATCGAGCCCCCCGTCCTGCCCGAGCCTCCGCTCCCCAATGATTCCGCGGCACCCCCCACCCTCGACCTGGACGCCCTGCCACTGCCTCCCGCTGCCCCGCCGGCC
>DAIDKC010000080.1 GCA_027451045.1 Holophagaceae bacterium
CCGCCCATCCAGACCGCTCCGCCCTCCCGTCCGGATCCCGTGGCGCGCCTGCTCCACGCCTTCGACTGGGGCCAGCCCCTCCCCGACGCCCCGGACCTCAGGGGCGAGGCGGCGCTGCGCTACCGCTGGCTTCGGGAGGCCGCGAGCTTCCGCCCGGGCACCCTGCCAGCGGATCCCTTCCCGGCCGGGCCGGACCGGCGGGAAGCCGAGGCCCTCCGAACCCTGCTCGATAGGCCCCCCGCAGGACTCGCCCATCCCCTGGCGGCGCTCCCGATGCACCTCCCGGGAACGGCCCTGGCACTGTGGCGCTGGGGGCGGCGGCAGGTGCGGGCGGGCGCCTTCGCCCCTGCCGTCCGAATGGCCTGGGAGGACAAGCTGCTGGCCTCCGGTCCCCCCCTGGTCCGGGGCTATGCCCTCCGCCATGCCCTCTGCTGGGCCCTGGCCGAACACGACGAGGGGCGCTTCGCCCGCCTGAAGGCCGCTCATCAGCCCATGGCCGAAAGCACCTTCGCCCTCTTCCAGCGCCTCTTCGGACTCCTCGGCGGCCCCTCGCCGGTCCTGCGACTGTGGGCCCTGCCCGGGCTCGCCTACCGCGACGTGCGCCTCGACGGACTCGGCGCCCGCCGGATCTGGGTCTGTCCCCTCGAGTCCGGTCCCCTGCCCGCCCTCCCCGCGGACGTGGCCTGGATCGTCCCGGGGGCCAGCGGCGCCCAGGATCCCGCCAGCGCCACCCTCGACCCGGACGATCTGCGGGAGGGCCGGGCCCTGGCGCAGCGCTTCAAGGCCGCCGGGCGCGAGGCCTTCTTCGCCCCGAGCCGCGCCGACATGGAGCGCATCGGACTCGTCTGGTTCCCCGCCCTGGTGGTCCTGGACCGCAGGGGCTTCCTGGAGGCCATCCGCATGGGGGATGCGGCCCCCAGAAGACCCTGAGAGGATCAGCCGATCCCGCAGCCCTGCAGCAGCCCGGTCAAGGTGCCCCAGACCATCTGGCTCCAGTAGTAGAACCCGCGGTGGGGCGGATGGCGCATGTAGCTGGCGTGGAGCCTGTCCTTCAGCATCGGGTAGTTGCCGTCGGGATCCAGGATCGCCGCCGCCACCGGCGAATCGAAGCGGTAGGTGACCCAGCGGTCCTGGCCGTTCCAGGTGAGGCGCTGCTCCTCCTTGTCCTCGAGCCGCACCCAGAGGGTGATGGGCACCTTGATGCTCCCGCGCCGCTCGAGGGTGATGCTGCCGGTCATGCCCGGCGCCGCGGACTGGGGTGCCGCGAAGGCCGGAGCGGGCCCCGACAGGAGCCAGCCCCCGTCCTGGACCTCCTGGGCCTTGACGGAGTGGATGACGTAGTCGAGCACGCCCGTCCCTTCCACGAAGTCGTGCCAGAAGTCGCTCAGGTCGCGCCCGGAGACCCGCTCGGCGATGCGCTTGAAATCCTCGGCGGTGGGGTGCTTGAAGGCCATCTCGCGGACATAGGCCCTCATCACCTCCTCCATCACCGGCCGCCCCAGCATGGCCTCCAGCTGGTCCAGCACCAGGGTGGGCTTGGCGTAGGCGGTGACGTAGTAGCCCATGGGATTCATCGTCTTGTAGCCGAACCGCGTCAGGGGGTCGGTGGACGGCTGGGCCCAGTAGCCGGCCCACTCCAGGAAGTCGGTCCCGATCTGGAACCTCCGCGTGGCCAGCAGGGCGTGGTACGTGCGCTGCATGGCCTTGTGGGTGAACCAGCTGGTGAATCCCTCATCCAGCCAAGGCTCCTCCACCTCGTTGCTGGCCAGCATCCCGTAGAAGAACTGGTGGCCGTACTCGTGCATGGACACCATCTCGGGCACGAAGCGCTGCTGGATCGGATCGAACGGCAGCGAACCCGCCGTGAAGAGGGTCGGGTATTCCATGCCGTCGGCGCCCGGGGCATCCGCGGGCGTGTCTATGACCGTGAGGGTCGGGTAGGGATAGGGCCCGAACCATTCCTCGCTCCAGCGCAGGGCATTCTCCACGGCGCGGCGCTGGCGGTGGAAGTTCGAGCGGTCCCGGTCGTTCAGGTAGTAGAAGATCTGGACGCCGCGATAGTCAATCCGCTTGGGATCCCGCCAGGCCGCCTCCGGCCTCACCGCCCAGGCGAAGTCGTGGACATCCTCGGCATGCAGGCGCCAGATGAGGTTCAGCGGGTGCTTCGGATCCTTCTCGAGCTTCGTCACGAAGTTCGTCTGGGTGCCGGTGTGGGCGAGTCCCAGCGCATTGGGCAGGGAGAGAGCCACGTCGTAGGTCCCGAAATCCGAGAAGAATTCCGTATTCGCGTGGTAGGCATGGCAGTTCCAGTGGTCGCCTTCGTACACGCCCACCTTGGGGTACCACTGGCCGGACATGAGGAAGTCGCCCGCCCACCCGCTGCGGGCGAAGACGTGGGGATAGCGGTCCTCCCAGGCCAGGTCCACGTCCAGGGATTCGCCGGGTGCCACGGGATGCGGCAGCCGCACCCAGTAGACCGTCTCGTCGGTGCCGTAGTGCCCCTGGAGTTCCCGCCCATCCACGCGCACCGAGAGGAGGTGGCAGTAGCCCCAGGAGGAGGGATCGGACGGGCGGCCCATCCGGTCATCGCGCAGCCGGCCGCCACTCTCCTGCATGAAGAGGGTGGTGGGCCCCTTGAAGGCATTGAGGTAGAGGTGGAAGGGCATCTCCGTCACGGGCGCCGTCCCCGCGTTCCGCCAGGTCAGCGTCTCGTGGGCCTCCAGGGTCTTGTGGATCCAGTCGAGGCGGGCCCTGATCCGGTAGTTGGCGATGCGGGGCGACAGCGGCTTGTCGAACCACTTCGACGGCGTCCAGGCCCGCGCCCAGGGCCCGAGCGCGGTCCCCAGCATCAGGATCAAGACGGCAGCGACCCGACGTCCCATGGGCCCTCCAGACGATTCCCCAGCCTATCGCATCCCTTGCCCCCCAGCCCATCCGTGCTACACTCACATTCCTGCCGCGGGGTGGAGCAGTCCGGTAGCTCGTTGGGCTCATAACCCAAAGGTCGCAGGTTCAAATCCTGCCCCCGCTACCAACGTCAGATGTGAACAAGCCCTTGAATCCCAGCGATTCAGGGGCTTTTCCCTGTGCAGTCAACGATCCTGGTGAAACCCTCGAGTTCGGGATGAGTCTACCATTTTCCAGGTCTGGCGTCACTGAAATGCCACAACTTCTTTCGGGCGTAAAGGT
>DAIDKC010000081.1 GCA_027451045.1 Holophagaceae bacterium
GCGTCGGTGGCGGCGGGCTCCTCCTCGCGCCCGGCCGCCAGGGCGGCCAGGAGGGCGGAGGTGGCGAGCACCAGGGCCCGGACCTGCTCGGGCTGGTCGAGGCTCTGCCTCACGCCGCTGTCCACCAGGAGCAGGGCGACGGCCTTGCGCTTGTGGCGGAGGGGCAGGAGGAGCCTGTCCTGCGCCTCGAAGGTGCCCAGGGCGCCCAGCAGGGCGCGGTAGGCTGGACCGGAGCTGCGGAGGGCCGAGCCTCCTTGGATCAGGGCCTCCAGTTCGGGCGGGGGGACGATGGCCCCCGGGCGGCGGCCCGCCTCGCCGTCGAAGCCGCGCTGGGCGTAGAGGTTGGCCAGGCCCTGCTTGAGGATGAAGAGGGCGCTGCGCTCGACGAAGGGGGCCAGGCCGTCCAGCAGCCGGCGCAGGAGGTCGCTCTGGGAGGTGGCGCCTTCCAGCAGATCCAGGGCGAGGCCGAGCAGGCGGTCCGGTTCCGCCGGGTCCGCGGGGGCGGTTCCGGGCGTGGCCGCGGCCAGGTCGCCGAGGAGGGCCTCGTCCGGGAGGGACTGGGCGAGGTGCTGCTGCCAGGCCTCCATCACCGCCTCCAGGAGGGCCTGGTCCCGGCGGGACAGCCACCCCTCGAGGATCTGGCGCAGGCCGGCGGGGCCCGGGGTCGCCGCGGAACGGTCGTCGTTCATGGGTGCGTCCATCGGAGGTTCCCCTCCAGGGTAGCCGACTCGGGGCCAGGCGTCAGTCCCTGGCAATCGGCCCGCCGGGCGGCTAGCATGGCCCAGGTTCCTTGGAGACGGCGGATGGCGGATCTTTCGATCGAGGTGCAGGAGGCGGATGGCGTGGCGGTGCTCCAGCCCTCCGGCTTCATCAATGCCCACACCGTCCGTGGCTTCGAGGAGGCCATGGAGGCCCTCGTGAAGGCCGGGCAGTACACGATCCTCCTCGACTGCCGCCATCTCACCTACATCAGCTCCGCCGGGCTGGGGGCCATCATGGGCCTGATCGAGACGGTGCGGGAGCACGGCGGGGACATCCTGCTCTCGAACCTCCAGTCCAACGTCTTCGCCATCTTCGATACGCTCGGGTTCACCCAGCTCTACCGGGTCTTCGGGGACCAGTCCGAGGCCCTGGCGGCCCTCCACCCCGAGCAGCAGGCCTGAGGTGGAAGCGGGAATGGACCATGCCCAGTTCCGGCTCGTGATCCCGAGCCAGACGCGCTACCTGAACCTGGTGACGGGCCTGGCCAAGCGGGCCGCCCTGGTGGCGGGCATGGACGATGCCGCCGCGGCCAAGGTGAGCATCGCGGTGGACGAAGCCGTCACCAACATCATCCTCCACGCCTACCGCGGGGAGGGGGACCACCGGGTGGAGCTGGAGCTGCGCTTCACGGGGACCGCCCTGGAAGTGCACATCCTCCATGCCGGCCAGGGGCTCCGCCAGGACCAGGTGGTGCTTCCGGACCCCAGGGAATACGTGCGGCACCCGCGCAAGGGGGGCCTGGGCCTGCTCCTCATGAGCCGGTTCATGGACGAGGTCCGCTTCGGGGAGGACAGGGGATCGGGCCTCAACGAGTGCTGCCTGATCAAGAAGCTCCCCTGAGGCCGCTTCCCGCCCCATGCAGACCACCCCCTTCGACCGCCTTCGCGAACTGGCCCTCCGGATCCCGGAAGGCGCGAGGGAGCTGCTCCCCCTGATTGACTTCCTGGAGACCTTCCCGGACCAGGGCACGGAGGAGGACCTGGTCCACCTGGTGGGGATCACCGCCCTGGGCATCGCCAAGGCCAGCCAGGGGGGGCTCTGGGGCGGGAGCGCCTGGCTGTGGCTCCGCGGGGCCGCCCCCGCCTTCCCCACCCATCCCGGCGAGGGCTGGCAGGTGCTGCCCTGGGCTTACGGCGACGAGACTTTCGGCCATCTGGTGCTCCGCTCCGGGTCCGTGCCGGATGCGGTCCCGCTGCTCCTCTCCATCTCCGCGCCCCTGCTGGCCTGGCGGCGGCTGGAGGTCCAGCGGAGCATCCAGACCCAGGCCCTGGCCCTCCAGCTCTCCCGCCTGAACACCGTCTTCGAGCTCACCCGCAACCTGGGGGAGGTGGAGCATCGCCGGGACCTGGTGCGCCTCATGGCCCAGACGCTCATGGGGGAGTTCCGCATCACCCGCCTGCTGGTCGTGGATCCTGCAGGCCAGGTGCTCCACGCCAAGGGCGTCGGGGACCTCCCCCCGGTGCTGGAGGGCGGAGCGCTGCGGGATGTGGTCCAGGCCAAGGGTCTGGTCCACGCCATCGAACTGCTCGACCAGTCCCACAGCCACGGCTTCGCCTATGCCGCCGAACCCGCGGTGGGACGACTCTCCGAGGAGGATCTGGTCTTCCTGCGGACCCTCCTGAACCTCACCTCCACCCAGCTGTCGGCCCTG
>DAIDKC010000082.1 GCA_027451045.1 Holophagaceae bacterium
AACAGGCTTCCCAAAGCCCTTCATGGCCTTGATCCAGGTTGTCCAAGAGGTTCCCAGCCAGGATGCGACAGGGCTTTGCCAGGGTCAAGTGTGCCCCTGCCTGGACGAGCACTGGTGCAGGACCATCCAGGAGGCCCGGAGGATCACCGAAGCCTGGCGGCAGGATACAATCACCTCAGACCCCACGGACCCCTCAGCGATCAAACCTCCGCCGAAGCCGCGCGCCGCTGGGATTCACTCCGGTCAGCCTCGCCGCCCTCGGCGAATCCCAGCGACACAACCCTTAACCCAGGACTCTCGCCATCCTTGGTATAGAAGTGGGGAGAACGTCACTGGCTTACCGCCACCACCAAGGCCTGCGCATAACAGTAAGCATTCCGCCGGTGCCGGGCTGTAAATCCATGCAGGGGTGATCTCCACCGGCGGAATGCGGTGTTGAACAAGCCCGTAGCGGCGAGGGCCGGACTGACCGATATGGGGAAATCGGGGCTGGATCGGGGCTGGATGCCCGCCGGGATGAGGCTGGGGGGCACTCTTGTCGGGGCTTCCCGGCAATTTGATGGGGGCCGGTTCGCCTCGGGGGATGCCATGGGCCGGATGTGCGCGGAGCCTTCCTGACCTGCCGTTCTGGAAGGGTTGGCCTGGGTGTTGGTCTGCTGGGGGGCCTATGCCCTCCGGCGCCACCTTCGGAGGAGGGCCGCCATCGAGCCCGAGAATCGGCCACATGAAGAGCGACGGGCTCCTCGGGCGGAACTTCCTCAAAGGAATGGCGGGAGACGCGATCAACGCCCTCCTCTGCGGCGCCGGCCACAACCTGAGGAAGATCCTGGCCCGCCTCAGGGCGCTTTTTCGCCTGCTGATGGGCGCGCGCCCAGGAAGGTCGTCCAGGGCCTGTTGGTCCGACTCGAAGTCGGAGGAAGCCCTCAACATGCCCTCGCGGCAGCCTGATCCCCACGGCGGGGTTTGTCAGGGCCGACTACAAAAGCCCTGAAACTCCATCCTGTGCTGCAAGCGCCCCCAAGGGCACCGCGGTCACCTGATCGGAGAGGGTGTACTTGCGGTCGCCAGGATAGACGATGGCCAGATGGTCCAGGTCCAGATCCGCCAGGGCTGTCTTGATGGAAGGAGTCAGCTTCGGTGCATCCACGCGCTTGCACTCGATGCCGATGCGTCGACCATCCTTCACCAGAAGGAGATCGAGCTCCGCCCCAGCGTGCGTGCCCCAGAAATAGGCCTCATCGGGCTCCACAGCGGCCAGGATCTCCTCCACGACATAGCCCTCCCAGGATGCCCCGCTCTTGGGGTGGTGCTCCAGGTCCAGGGGCGTGTGAATGCCGAGGAGATGGTGCAAGAGACCGGAGTCCCGGAAGAACACCTTCGGCGCCTTCACCTGCCGCTTGCTGATGTTCGCGTGCCAGGGCTGGAGCGAGCGGATGAGGAAGGTGCCCTCCAGCAGGTCCAGGTAGCGGCGAACCGTGGTCTCGCTCACCCCCAGGGCGCGGGCAGGCTCCGCCCCGTTCCAGACCTGGCCATGGTAGTGGGCCAGCATGCTCCAGAACCGGAAGAAG
This sequence comes from Holophagaceae bacterium, assembly GCA_027451045.1. Lineage (GTDB taxonomy): Bacteria > Acidobacteriota > Holophagae > Holophagales > Holophagaceae > Geothrix. The sequence continues at coordinate 1,569 of DAIDKC010000082.1, forward strand.
GTCTGGGAAGGCAGACGCAGCCCGAACTGCGGCAGATCCAGTTCCAGGAAGGTCCGGATGAAGTTCTTGCGCCAGGCGAAGCTGTCCTCGTCCGAGGTGGCCAGATAGGAGAGCGGGAAGCCCCCCCGCAGCCAGTGGGTGGCCTGGGCGGGTGCGCCCACTTCCGGCAGATGGAAGCCACCCATGGTGACCATTTCCACACGACCTGCCAGCGACTCCGAGGCCCCCTTGATCACTTCAGGGGAAGCACTACCCAGGATGAGGAACCGGGCAGGCAGCGGGTTCCGATCAGCCAATACCCGCAGCACCTGGAAGAGCTGAGGGGCCCTCTGGATCTCATCGATCACCACCAACCCTTGAAGGCCGGCCAGGGCCGTCATGGGCTCGCCGAGGCGAGCCAGACTCACGGGGTCCTCAAGGTCGAAGTAGGCAGAGTGGTCCGGCGGCAGGAACAGGCGCGCCAGGGTGGTCTTCCCGCACTGGCGCGGGCCAAGCAGGGCAACGATCCGGCTGCGATCGAGGGCCGTCGAAATGCGCTGGTGAAGCTGAGGGCGAGGGAGGCTCATGGGTTCAATTTATATTGAAATTCGT
>DAIDKC010000083.1 GCA_027451045.1 Holophagaceae bacterium
AAGAACTCCTCCCCACAGAAGAACTGCCAGTAGGGCCGCTCCGGCCACTCCCGCACCACCTGCTCGTCCGACAGCCCGAACGTGTGCTGGAGCAGCACCAGGCCCGCCATCGTCCGGATCGGGATCCCTGGACGTCCCGTCTTCTCCGAATACAGCCCCCCGAACGACTCAGACAGTCCGTCCCAATCAATGGCTCCCGCCAGCCGCACCAGCTCGTGGTCCGTCCGCAGCATCAGGTCCAGCCGCCGGTCCTCCAGCAGCCCCTGCGCATGGGTCTTCACCTTCTCTTTTGGTCGCATCAGTACACCGGATTCTGAGGGGGCGCCCCTACCAATCTGGTGTTTCTGATAGACCATTTGTTCCCTCAAATCATTGCCTTTGATTGGGTTGTGACTTTTTCAGGACCGACTAACTACTCTGCCTTCACCGACCCTGCAACTAAATCAATCATTCGTCTTGTTGAAGAATTGCAAACACTTGGTGAGATGGCACCATCCGAACTCCTTATTGATTGACAAATCTCTGACTAGCCCCTCACCCAACTTCGGCCCTGTCCTTACTGTTTGATTCACATTATCAATCAATAAGATCTTTCGTTTCTATAAAGTTCCCAGCCACGTCTAAGCTTAAATGCTTTACCACATATCCTACAAAACTAGCCATGACAATCGATACGTCCGCTTCAAGGTAGCCCTATGCCCCCATCAAACCCCGCGACGGGCCCCTCACCCTCGGACCTCATCTCCCAGCGGATCGCGGAGCTGGGGGGCTGGCGGGGGGCGACGCTGGGCCGGATGCGGCAGCTCATCCTCGCGGCGGAGCCGGGAATCGTCGAGGCATGGAAGTGGGCCACGCCGGTCTGGTCCTGCGGCGGGATCCTGTGCACGGGCGAAGCCTACAAGGACAAGGTGAAGCTCACCTTCGCCAAAGGCGCGGCCCTGGCGGATCCGGCCCGCCTCTTCAATGCGAGCCTGGAGGGGCACACCCGCCGGGCCCTCGACCTCCGCGAGGGCGAAACGGTGGATCCCGCGGCCTTCCAGGCCCTGGTCCGCGCCGCCGTGGCCCTCAACCGCGCCGGGAAAGCCAAGGCCCCCGCGCCCCCGAAGGCCTGAGCCCCCATAGGCAGGCCTTCGCCGCGAGGCCCCCCTCAACGACGTCGCAGCGGCCTCCGCCATCGCAGGTCCGGGGGGCGGCCCTGGCGTTCCGCGCTCACCTTCCAGCGGGAGCCTCCCCGGCGGATCCCGCCGCCGGCTGGGCCCAGTGGCGGGCCGCCCTGCTCCGGTGGTGCGCGAGATAGCTGCCCGCGGGGGGTGCCGAGGGAGTAGCCTGGGGACCCGTGCAGCATCCAAGGCTGAGACACGAGCCAGGAGGTGGCCCATGAGCATCCGGCGTGTCCTCCTCCCTTGCTGCGCCCTGCTGCTCCTAGCGGCCTGCCACGGGCCCGGGACCCCCTATCCCGAGGTGGCCGACCCGGACGCCCGGGTGGTGATCCGCTTCCTGGACCGGTACCAGGCGCACGACCTGCCCGGCATGATGGCCTGCCTGGACGACGGCGCGGTGTTCCGGGATGCGGCCACGGGCGCGATGGACAAGGCCCAGATCGAACGCTACCTCCGGGACGCCCTGGAGAAGCACCCCGACCTCCGGGTCACCTTCGGGCCGCCCCGGCGGGCGGGAGCAACCCTCCAGGCCCAGGTCCGGATCCAGAGCCGGGTCATTTCCAGCGCCACCTGGATCTTCGTGGTGAAGCACCGCAAGATCCTGTCCTATTCCATCGGGCCCGGGACGCCGTGACCCCCTCCTGCGGCCCCGCAGCGCGAGGCGGGCGTTTTGTCGCTCGGGGGGGCATCGTTCGGCCGGTGGACACCCGGAGCCCCTGATCCGGGGACCGGGTCGGGACAGCGGATGTTCATCTGTCGTCACACCAGCCCCCTTGACGCCGGGAGGCGGGAGTTTAGATTGGACTCCGTCTCAGACACCCCAGCCCTGGAGGATGGCCCGTGAACCACGGAAACAGGAAGGTACTGCTGCATCAGGATTCGCCCGCAGACCGTCTCCCGGCCAACCTCATGCGGGTCGGTCTGGCCCTCGTCGCCTCGGTGGCGATGCTGACGGGGTGCGGCGGCGGGGGAGGCGGCGGATCCACCTCGTCCAACGGCGGGGGCGGAGGCTCCACGGGGACAGGCACGGGGACCGGGGGGCAGACATCCCAGATAACGATCCTCCACGGCTTCACGGGCGGCCTCACCGACGGCGCCGACCCCACAGGCGCCCTGGTCGCGGACGCTGCCGGCGACCTGTTCGGGACCACCCTTCATGGGGGCTCGGGCGGGAACGGGGACAACGGAACCGTTTTCGAACTGAAGCCGAACGGGGCGGGCGGCTACGCGGAGAGCGTGATCTATCCCTTCAATTACACCGGCGGAACCGACAGCCCCTACCCCAGGGGCGCCCTGGTGCTGGATGCCTCGGGCGACCTGTTCGGCACGGATTCGGGCGACCTGAGCGGGGGGCCTTCGCCGATGACGGACGGCGCGGTCTTCGAACTCAAGCCGGGTGCGGGGGGCTACACGGAGACCGTGCTCTACCGGTTCGCGGGCGGCGCCAACGATGGTGCGGAACCCTACGCCGGCCTGGTCGAGGACGGATCCGGAAACCTGTTCGGGACGACCCTCATGCAAGGGCCCAACAACAGCGGCACGGCCTTCGAGCTGAAACCCAGTGGGGCGGGGGGCTACACGGAGGCGGTCATCCACGGTTTCCTGGGCGACAGCGCCGGGGATGGCGCCCTGCCCCATGGGGTCCTGATCCTGGATGCGGCGGGCGACCTGTTCGGCACGACCTCGAGTGGGGGATACAACAACAACGGCACCGTCTTCGAGTTGACCCCCAACGGGACCGGTGGCTATACCAAAACGATCCTCCACGCCTTCGCCGGCACGACCCACGATGGCAGCATGCCCTATGGCGCGCTCGTCCAGGACGCCTCCGGCAACCTCTTCGGGACGACGCAGTTCGGAGGCAGCAGTAACGATGGCACGGTGTTCGAGCTGAAGCCCACTGGGTCGGGGAACTACACCGAAACCCTGCTCTACAACTTCCAGGGGGGCGGCGATGGCTCCATCCCGATGGCCGGCCTCCTGCTGGACGCCTCGGGAGACCTGTTCGGCACGACGTATGAGGGCGGCGGTTCCAACAATGCGGGCACGGTCTTCGAGCTCAAGCCCAACGGGTCGGGGGGATACACCGAGACGGTGCTCCACGGTTTCGCCGGGGGCACGACGGACGGAGCCGTTCCCACAGGCAGGCTGATCATGGATGCCTCCGGCGACCTGCTCGGCACGACCCTCTACGGGGGGCCGAACAACCTCGGGACGGCCTTCAAGCTCCATCCCTGAGGCCTCAGGGTAGGCACAGCCGACGGCGGAATCCCCCCAGGGATCGCAACCCTCACGTCCGCCGCGGTAGCCTGGAGCCATGCTCGCAGTCCTCCTGGTGTTCCTCATCCCCTTCGGCGGCGGCATTCCGGCGGGGGTGCTGCTGGGGCAGGCCCGAGGGCTGCCCTGGGAGGTCGTGGCGGGACTCTACTTCCTGTCGGACGTGATCCTGGCCCTCGCCTTCGAGCCGATGCTTCGGGGCTTCGTCCTGCTGGGGCGGCGGGTGCCCTTCCTTGCCCGGTTCGGGGCGGCCATGAAGGAATCCATGACCCGCAGCGCGGCCACCTTCGCACCGGGAGCGGGCCCCATCGCCCTGATCATGATCTCCTTCGGGGTGGATCCCATGACGGGCCGCAGCGCAGCCCTGGCGGCGGGCCACGGTTTCGTGGGCGGCTGGACCCTGGCCATCACGGGCGACATGCTCTACTACGGCGTCATTGCCGTCTCCACCCTGCGCCTGAACACGATCATCAAGAACCCCGACACCACCATGTGGATCATCTTCGGGGCGATGCTCCTCGTGCCCATGCTGGTGCGGCGGGTGCGGGCGGGCCTGGCGCGCCGGCGCGGGGCCGAGGCCTGACCCTTGCGGCCACAGCCGGGCGGTCCGGCAGGCGGGGATGACGGTCCTGGAGGGCGGCGACACGGCCCTGGTGCTGGCCCGGACGGTGGTGTCCGCCCGGGGGGTGGCGCCGATGACCCGCCTGGCCCACTGCGTCTGCCGGAACCTCCCCTGAGCAGACTGGCCCTGCACCCTCGCCACCTCCTAGGAGCACGACCGGGTGTCCGGCGAGGAACCCTGAGCCTTGTCCCGCCCGAGAGCCTACCTTGGAGGCGTCCCTGACCGGGAGGGCCGCATGGAAAGCCACCTGCACTCGATGACCGACCTGTTCGCCCAGCTGGGCCTGCCCGCCACGCCCGAGGCCATCCAGGCCTTCATCGAGGCGCACCGTCCCGAGGCCGCCCACCGCGCCCTGCCCGACGCCCCGTTCTGGACGCCCTCCCAGTCGGAATTCCTCCGCGACCAGATCCAGAACGATGCGGACTGGGCGGGCCTCATTGATGAACTCGATTCCGTGTTCCACCCTGGGCGTCCCCGGGCCGGTTCGCCCACGCCCTCCACCCTGGCCCCGGAGGTCCCCTCATGAACCCGCTCAGCTTCACCCGCGAGATCGACGGAACGCTCGACGAGTGCCTCGCCCGGGCCACCCAGGCCCTCGCCTCGGAGGGCTTCGGCATCCTCACCCGCATTGACATGCACCTGAAGGTGCAGGAGAAGCTGGGCAAGACCATCCCGCCCACGGTGATCCTCGGCGCCTGCCACCCGGGCTTCGCCTACCAGGGCCTCCAGCTCAACCGCGACATCACGGCCCTGCTGCCCTGCAATGCCGTGGTGCGCGAAGTGGAGGCGGGGCGGCACGCCGTCGAGTTCGTGAAGCCCTCCGCCCTGCTCCAGATCCTCGGGGACCCCCACCTCTCCGAGCTGGCCCGCGAGGGGGACACCGCCCTGGCGCGCGCCCTGGAACGGCTCTAGATGGCGCCCCCGTCCC
>DAIDKC010000084.1 GCA_027451045.1 Holophagaceae bacterium
CGACCACGCGTTCCGCTTCCTGGGGCGTGACCTTGCCCACCACCACGAGTGTGGCGAGGTCCGGGCGCAGCACCTGGGCGTGGTAGGCCTGGACATCTGCCAGACTGAGGCCCATGACGGACTGGGGCGTGGCTTCCCGCAGGGCGGGATCGCCAGCGGGCACCAGGGCCTTGGTGAGGGCCCGGCCGAACAGGTAGTCGGGAGCCTGGAGCTGACCGGCCAGGGCCTGGGCGGTCTGGCGCTTCACCACCTCGAAGGCCGGGGCGGGGAAGGCCGGGTGCAGTTCGTCCTCGGCCAGGAGCTGGACGGCGCGCTCGAAGTGCTGGGCGGGCGCGGCGATGGAGAAGGCCGTGCCGAAGCTCTGGCCGGTGGCATTGATGTCGTCCAGGGCCTTGAGGAAGGCCAGCCGGTCCAGGCTGGTGGTGCCGTAGGAGAAGAGCCCATCCAGGACAGCGGCCACGCCGTCCTTGCCCTTGGGCTGCTGGAGATCGGGGCTGGTGCGGATCGCGCCGTAGATGGACACGGTGTCGCTCACGGCCTCGGGCTGGACGATGAGGCGCAGGCCGTTGGGCAGGGTCTTGACCACCGGGTGGACGGCGGAGGGCGGCACCTCGATCCTGGCGAGGGCCTTTTCGGCCCAGGCGGGCAGCTTGACGGGCTTGCCGGAGGGCTCGGCCCCGAAGGATTCGGCCCCGCCGAAGCCCTTGCCGCTGATGGGCTTGCCCGAGGGCTCCGGCGTCAGGATCGCCGTGATGGCGTGGGCGGGATCCAGCACCTGCCGGGCGATCCGATTCACATCGGCGGGCGTGACCGCCTCGAAGGCCGCCTTGATGGCGTCCGGCGAATCCAGGTCCTGGAAGGCCAGGGCGGAGGACCAGGCATTGGCCAGGCCACTGATGGAGTTCTTGTTGAATTCGAGGCTGGCGATCTCGTTGCGCTTGGCGGCCTCGATGAGGTCCACGGGCAGGCCCTTCTGGAGGGTGGCGGCCAGGACGCCCTTCATCTCGTCGAGCAGGGCCTGGGGATTGCCGCCCCTGGGGAAGGCCCCGATGGCGAAGCCGAGGCCCGCCCCGTGGAGGGCCTGGAACTGGAAGCCCGCGAAGAGCGCCTTGCCCTGGGGCACCAGGGCGTAGAGGTCACCCCGCTGGCTGCCGAGCACGTCCGAGAGGATCTGGGCCGCGGCGTAGTCCTTGGACGTCAGGCTGGGCATGCGGTAGGAGAGGGCCACGAGGCCGACAGGAAGGTTCGTGGGGAGCTTCAGGGTCTCCGGCTGGACCGGGCTGAAGGCGACCTTCGGCCGGGCCGGCAGGACCTTCTTCGGGATCCTCCCGAAGAGGGCCTTCACCTGGGCCAGGGCGGCCTGGGGTTTCACGTCCCCGGCGATGACCAGGATGGCGTTGTTGGGGGCGTACCACTGGTCGTGGAAGCGCTTGAGGTCCGCCGCGGTGGTCTTGTCGAAGGAGGCCCGGGTGCCCAGCGCGTCATGGTCGTAGGGCGTGCCCTTGAACATGGCCGCCAGCAGCTGCGAATAGAACTTGTACTGGGGATTGGAGTGGTCCATCGAGACTTCCTGCTCGATGGCGCCGCGCTCCTTGCCCCACCCTTCCTTCGTCAGCTCCAGCCCCTGCATGCGGATGGCCTCGATGTGCAGGGCAACGGACAGGTCCGAGGCAGGCGCGGTGAAGAAGTACTGGGTGACGGTCTGGGTGGTGTCGGCGTTGTAGTCGCCCCCCATGGCCGCGGAGATCTGGGCCAGCTGCTCGCGGGAGAGCCCCTTGCTGCCGCGGAACATCATGTGCTCCAGGGCGTGGGCGCTGCCCGGGAAGCCCTGGGGGGCCTCGTTGGACCCCACCAGGTAGTTGATCTCGGTGGTGACCACCGGCGCCAGGGTGTTGCGGACGATGACCACCCTCAGGCCGTTGGATAGGGTGGTCCGGAGGACATCCCCGCTCTTGGCGGGTCGGGCCGCGGCGGCGGGCAGGGCCAGCAGCGCGCAGAGGGCGGTCGGCGCCCATCGGGAACAGGTTCGTGGCATGAAAGCTCCTTGCACTTAGAAGGAATGAAGAGGAACTCATCCTCTACGGGATATTGCTTCTCAGTCTAAAACAAAGCCGCTTCAGGTGGTCAAATTCCGTGGCATCGAGCCATTCGTGTCGCAGACCACCATGTCGCTCCCCGGGTTATCCGGATCCAGAAGACCCCGCAGGGCCGCTTCCGCCGCCTCCCGCAGGGCCTCGGCATCGGGGAAGGCAGCCGCCTCCAGGGGGGCGCCCACCCGGATCCGGTAGGGGCCGCCCCGCACGCGCCAGGTCCCCCGGGGCAGCACCTCCAGGCCCCCGTGGATGGCCAGGGGCACCACGGGCACCCCCGCCTTGAAGGCCAGGGCGAAGACGCCCTTCTTGAAGGGCAGGAGGCTGCCGTCCGGGCTCCGGGTGCCCTCGGGGAAGGCCGCCAGGCTCTGGCCCTCATGGAGGCGCCGGGCCGCGTCCCTCAGGCTGCGACGGGCCGCCTCGCTCCGGCTCCGGTCAATGAAGATGAACCGGGCCAGGGCGATCACCCAGCCCAGGAAGGGCACGCGGGCCAGTTCCTTCTTGGCGATGAAGACCGGGCGGCTGGGCAGGGTGGAGATGAGCAGGGGAGGGTCGAACAGTGAGGCATGGTTGCCGATGAACACGGCGGAGCGCGCCCCGGAGCGGATCGGTTCCGGCAGGGTGTCCCAGCCCTCGAGGCTCCGCCGGATGCCGAATGCCGAGGCCGTGCCGCGGATGTAGCCGGGCGCCACCGCCCAGAAGGCCCCGGGGCCCCCGAGGAACGGCGCCAGCAGGAAGCAGAGGAGCACAGCCGCCGCCAGGGCGGCCGCGCCGAGGACCCAGACCAGCAGGGGCCGGAGGTACGGGCGGGACATCCCTACTTGGCAGGCAGGAGGGTGGCCCCCTTGATGAAGACCGGGAACCGGGGCACGCCGGACTGCCCCCTCCGCCACTCGGTCTGCACCTTGGCGATCCGGTCCACCACGTCCATGCCGGACACCACCCGGCCGAACACGCAGTAGCCGTATCCCTCAGGCGAGAAGTCGCGGTGGTCCAGGGAGGGGTTGTCCACCAGATTGATGTAGAACTCGGAGGTGGCGCTCTGGGGATCGTCCGTGCGGGCCATGGCGATGGTGCCGCGGGTGTTCTTCAGGCCGGCCTGGAAGGTCTGGGGGGCCTCGTTCTGGATGGGGGGCCGGGTGGGCTTCTGCGTCATGTCCGCGGTGAGGCCGCCGCCCTGGACCATGAACCCGGGGATGACCCGGTGGAAGATGGTGCCTGCGTAGAAACCGTCCTTCACGTACTGGAGGAAGTTGGCCACGGTGATCGGGGCCAGGGCCGGCTCGAGTTCCACCACGATGGGTCCGTAGCTGGTGTCTATCCGGACCCGGGGCTTGGCCTGGGGAGCCGGCTGGGATGCGGGGGCCTGGACGGGCGCCGCGACGGGGGTCGCCGGCGGCTGGGCAGCTAGGGCCCCGAGGCCCAGGGTGGTGCAGAGGATCAGACTTCGGAACACGGGGCCTCCAGGGGCGACACCTTCATTCTGCCGCGAACAGCGGGGAAGCTCCCGTTATGGTGGAACCATGCCCCTGCTGGACCTGCCCCCCTGGACCCTGACCGCCCTGCTGACGCCCTTCGGGCTGGTGCTGGGCTCCTTCTGCAATGTGCTGATCCACCGCCTGCCCCAGGAGGATCCGGCGGAGCGGAACGTCGTCACCCGCGCCAGCCACTGCCCGGCCTGCAAGGCGAGGATCAAGCCCTGGCACAACGTGCCGCTGTTCGGCTGGATCTGGCTGCGGGGGAGGTGTGCCGCCTGCGGCTGGCGCATCCCCGTCCGCTACCCGCTGGTGGAGCTGCTGGGGGGCGTGATCCTCGGCGGCGCGCACTGGATCTTCCCCTTCGGCACCCTGGTCTGGCTGAAGGGGGTGATCTGCGGCTTCGCCCTGCTGGTGCTCTTCTTCACGGACCTCACGGAGATGATCCTGCCGGACGCCCTCCAGTTCCCCCTGATGGCCCTGGGCCTCCTCTTCACCCTGCCCCAGGCCGTCTTCGCGGCCAGGTCCGTGGTGATCCCCACCGGGCATGGGCTGGGGGATCTGCTGGCGGCCAGCCTCTGGCACAACGGTCTCCAGCCCGCCCCCGCCTGGCCCTCCTTCGGCCACGCCCTGACCTGGCAGGGCAGCCTCCTGGGCCTGGCCCTGGGCTATGGGGGACCGGCCCTCCTGAACCTGGCCTACAAGGCCATCCGCAAGACCGACGGCCTGGGCATGGGCGATTTCAAGATGCTCGCCTGGCTGGGCGCCTTCTGGGGCTGGGGACCGATGCTCGGCATCCTCTTCCTGGGGGCCGCCCTGGGCGCGGCCGTCGGCATCCCCCTCATGCTCATCAGCCGCACGGGCTCGCAGACCATGCTGCCCTTCGGCTGCTTCCTGGCCCTGGCCACCCCCTTCGTCGTCTTCTTCGGCCGGGCCCTGTGGCTGGGCTACCTGGGCTGGGTGGGGTAGGCCCATGGCCGCGGAGCCTCCCGAGGATCCTCTGCGCACCTCGGCCCTGCCGCCCCTCTGGTCCGAGGCCCTCACCCGCTCCGGCTCCCCCCAGGAGACCGTCCGGATCCCCGCGACCCGGCCCGCCCCCGCGCCACGGGAGCCCCCGCCCCCGCGGTCCACCCAACGC
>DAIDKC010000085.1 GCA_027451045.1 Holophagaceae bacterium
CACGGTGCCCAGGGGCCTGGAAATTGGAGACCGGGTCGGTGACGACCCCGCCAGCCTATGCCTGCTTTCTTGCGGAAACATGGGAACAGGCTCAGGCCAGTAGATGATCCGGGGAGCTGGGGCACAAGTCAGACGCTGATCACCACGATCTCCGGATCCACTTCCTTCTGGAGCATGCCTTCGATGGCCATGAGGGTGCCCGTGAGGCTGGCGGGGCAGCTGCCGCAGGCCCCCATATACCGGATCATGACCTGCTGCTCGTGGCGGCCCACCAGTTCCAGACCGCCGCCATCCGCCGCCAGGGCGGGCAGGATGCCTGTCTCCAGGACCATGCGGATGTCCCGGAGCAGGGGGTCGTCCGCATCGTCCACCTTGGTGAAGACCCGGGGTGCGGCTGGGGCGGGGGCCTGGCCGCCCATGCCTGCGGCAGCGCGGATGGGCGCGGCCAGGAGGGGGAGCATCTCGGGCCAGCCCTTGTCCTCGGTCTTGCTCACGGTGAGGAACTTGTCCTGCATGAAGACCGAGGTGACGTGTCCCACGGCGAAGAGAGCCTTAGCCAGCTCGTCATGCTCGGCGGTCTCGGCGTTGGGGAAGGACTTGGGGAAGCCCACCGCCACCGGCTCCTTCATCACGAACTTCACCGCGTTGGGGTTCGGCGTGTACTCGATTTCGGCGATCTTCGGCATGGGGCTATTCCGTGCTGGCTTCGGCCTCGCCCTTGAGCGCGGCGTGGAGGGTGGCCCAGGGCAGGACGGCGCACTTCACGCGGCTGGGGAGGTCCTTCACGCCCTGGAAGAGGGTGAGTTTCCCCAGCAGGGGCGCCTGGGTGGCGGGGTCCAGCTCGCCGCGCACCATGCCGCGGAACTGCTCGGCCATGGCCTCGGCCTCGGCCACCGGTCTCCCCTTCACGGCCTGGGTCATGAGGGAGGCGCTGGCCACGTCAATGGCGCAACCGCTGCCCTGGAACTTCACGTCCTGCACCATCCCGTTCTCGACCACGAGGGTCAGGTCCAGCTGGTCGCCGCAGAGGGGGTTGTGCCCCTCCGCATGGTGCGTGCAGGGCTCCAGCCTCCCGAAGTTCCGGGGCTTCTTGTTGTGCTCCAGGATCACCTGCTGGTAGAGCTCGCGGGGGTCGCTCATTTGAACAGCTCGATGGCTTTCAGAACGGCCGAGACCAGGATGTCCACCTCCTCGCGGGTGTTGAAGTAGGCGAAGGAGGCGCGGGTGGTGGCGGGGACCTGGAAGCGGGTCATGACGGGCTGGGCGCAGTGGTGGCCCGCCCGGACGACCACGCCTTCGGAATCCAGGATGCTCCCCAGGTCGTGGGGGTGGATCCCGTCCACCACGAAGGAGAGTACGCTGGCCTTCTCCTGGGCGTTCCCGAGGATGCGCAGGCCGGGGATGGGCAAGAGGTTCTCGGTCGCGTAGGCCAGCAGGTCGTGCTCGTGGGCGGCGATGCGGTCAAGGCCCAGGGCTCGCACGTAGTCAATGGCGGCGCCCAGACCGATGGCGCCTGCGATGGGGGGGGTCCCCGCCTCGAACTTGGCCGGGGCCGGCATGTAGGTGGTCTTCTCCCAGGAGACGGAGCGGATCATGCTGCCGCCGCCCTGCCAGGGAGGCATGGCCTCGAGGTGGGCCAGCTTCCCGTAGAGCACGCCGATGCCCGTGGGACCGGAGAGCTTGTGGCCGCTGAAGGCGTAGAAATCGGCGTCCAGATCCCTCACGTCCACGGCCAGGTGGGGCACCGCCTGGGCCCCGTCCACCACCACCGGTACCCCCTTGGCATGGGCCTTGGCGACGATGGCCTTCACGGGGTTGATCGTACCCAGGACGTTGCTGACGTGGACCAGGCCCATGACCCGCGTCCGCTCGGTGATCAGCTCGTCCAGGGACTCGAGGATGAGTTCCCCGGCGTCGTTCATGGGGATGACCTTGATCGTGGCTCCCTTCTCCTGGGCCAGCATCTGCCAGGGCACGATGTTGGCGTGGTGCTCCATGGCGGAGAGGAGGATCTCGTCGCCGGGCTGCACCACCAGGCGGCCGAAGCTCTGGGCCACGAGGTTCAGGGACTCCGTGGTGCCCCGGGTCCAGACGATCTCCCGGGCGGAGGCCGCGTTGAGGAAGGCCCGCACCTTCTCCCGGGCCTCCTCGTAGCGGTCCGTGGCCTCCTGGCTGAGGGTGCTCACGCCGCGGTGGACGTTGGTATGCTCGTCGCGCTCGTACTTCGACATGCGCTCGATGACCTGGACGGGCATCTGGCCGCTGACGGCGCTGTCCAGGTAGATCACCGGCCGGCCATTCAGGCTGCGGGAGAGCAGGGGGAAATCCCTGCGGATGGCCTGCACATCGAGGGGCTGCAGGGTGGTCGTCATGCCAGGTCTCCCAGGGAGGCCGCCTGGGTGCGTGCGAGGACCAGGTGGCGCAGGCTCCGGCGGAGGCTGGCCACGGGAATGCGGGCCAGGAGATCGGCGGCGAAGCCGTAGGTGAGCAGGTTCCGGGCATCCTCGGGCGACAGGCCCCGGCTCTGGAGGTAGAACAGCTCGTCGGGGTCGAGTTGGCCCACGGCGGCGCCATGGCTGCACTTCACGTCGTCGGCGTAGATCTCGAGCTGGGGCCGGGTATCCACCTTGGCCGTGGCGGAGAGCAGCAGGTTGCGACTCTGCTGGTGGGCATCGGTCTGCTGGGCCCCTGGGGCCACGCGGATGCTGCCGTTGAAGATGGCGCGGGCCTGGCCGTCCACCACGCACTTGTGCAGCTGGCGGCTGGTGGCATGGGGAGCCGCATGGTGGATGAAGCTCTGGGTATCGGCCACCTGGGTGCCGCCCAGGAGGGCGAGCCCGTCGAGGCTGGCTTCAGCCCCTTCGGCCAGGTGCAGGCGGGGGCGCTGCCTCGAGACACGGGCACCGAAGCTCAGGGTCCGGGAGTGGTACTGGCCGCCCTGGGCCACCTCCGCCCGGAGCGCTCCGAAATGGAAGGCTTCCGCCCCCTCCCGCTGGATGCGCTCGTGCCGGAGCACGGCGCCTTCCCCCACGCGGATCTCCACCACGGGGCAGCTGAGGTAGGCGCCTTCCCCGTGGTGCTCCTCCACCAGTTCCAGCTCCGCCCCCCGGTCCAGGGCCACCAGCACGCGCGGGAACACGGCGGGCAGGCTCCCCTCGCCTGCGGCGGGGGCGTGGTTGAGGAAGAGGAGGTGGAGGGGGATCCCCACGCGCAGGTTCTGGGGCACGAGGATGACGGCGCCCTCGGTGAAGCGGGCGGAATTCAGGTCCTCGAAGAGGTCCGGTGCGCCTTCCCCCAGGGTGCCCAGCAGTCGGCAGGCCTCGCTGGCTGTGGAGATGGGGAAGAACCTCACGCCCGCCGGGAGCGCCGTGGCGCAGCTGGCGTGGGAGGCGTGAAAGCCGTTCACGAACACCTGGCGCGTGGCCATCATCTCCGGGTGGACGTAGGGCTGGGCATCCGCGGAAGCCGGCGGCGGGATGGCAGGCGGGGCGGTCCGGAGGGTGCGCCCGCCCAGGGGGGCGAGGTCCGCGTCCCGGTGGGCCAGCCGGGATTCGGCGGCATCCCGCAGGGCCTCCCAGCCTCCGGGACGGGCGGAGGCCAGCAGCTCCGAAAGCGGGCCGGATTCCACCCCAGCGGTCATCACACTCCCCTCCCGGCGGAGGCTTCCTCCAGCACCCAGTCGTAGCCCCGCTCCTCCAGCTCGACGGCCAGCTCAGGCCCGCCCCGCTTGAGGATGCGGCCACCGGAGAGGACGTGGACGAACTGGGGGCGGAGGGTCTCAAGGATGCGGGGGAAGTGGGTGATGATGAGCAGGGCCCGGTCGGGCCGCATGAGGCGGTTGACGGCCTCGCCGAGTACGCGCAGGGCGTCAATGTCCAGGCCGCTGTCCAGCTCGTCCAGGATGGCGAGCTTGGGTTCCAGCACGGCCATCTGGAGGATCTCGTTGCGCTTCTTCTCGCCGCCGGAGAAGCCCTCGTTCAGGCTGCGGTCGAGGAATTCCTCCCTCATGGCGACCAGCCGGATCTTTTCCTTGATGAAGTCGTCGAACTCGAGGGGGTCGAGTTCGTCGCGGCCCTCGGCCTCGGCCTTCTTGTTGTAGGCCAGGCGGAGGAAGGCGGCGTTGCTCACGCCCGGGACCTCGATGGGATGCTGGAAGCCCATGAAAAGGCCCGCCCGGGCCCGGGCGTCGGCCTCGAGCCCGAAGAGATCCTGGCCCTCGAACAGCACGACCCCGCCCGTCACCTCGTAGGCCGGATGGCCCACCAGGACCTTGCCCAGGGTGGATTTCCCGGAGCCGTTGGGGCCCATGATGGCGTGGATCTCCCCCGCCTTGATCTCCAGGTCAATCCCCTTCAGCACCGGTGTGCCATTGATCGAGGCGGTGAGGTTCTTGATCGAAAGCATGGATTCTCCAGTCGTCATCCCACGGACCCTTCGAGCTTGAGGGAGAGCAGCTTGGTGGCTTCGACGGCGAACTCCATGGGGAGCTCCCGGAAGACGTCCCTGCAGAAGCCGTTGATGATCATGCTGATGGCTTCCTCGGCGGGGATGCCGCGCTGCTGGAAGTAGAACAGCTGCGCCTCGCCGATCTTGCTGGTGGTGGCCTCGTGCTCGACGCGGGCGCTGCGGTTCTCCACCTCCAGAGTCGGGAAGGTGCTGGCGCTGCAGGTGTGCCCGATGAGCATGGAATCGCACTGGCTGAAGTTCCGGGCGCCCTCGGCCTTCGGCTGAACCTTGACAAGGCCGCGGTAGCTGTTGGAGCTCTCCCCGGCGCTGATGCCCTTGCTGATGATGGTGCTCCGGGTGTTCCGCCCGATGTGGACCATCTTGGTGCCGGTGTCGGCCTGCTGCTTGTGGTTGGTGAGGGCCACAGAATAGAACTCGCCGATGCTCTCGTCGCCCAGCAGGACGCAGCTGGGGTACTTCCAGGTGATGGCGCTGCCGGTCTCCACCTGGGTCCAGCTGATGCGCGAGGCCTTCCCCTTGCAGAGGCCGCGCTTGGTGACGAAGTTGTAGATCCCGCCCCTGCCGTCCTTGTCGCCGGCGTACCAGTTCTGCACGGTGCTGTACTTGATCGAGGCGCGATCCAGGGCCACCAGCTCCACCACGGCGGCGTGCAGCTGGTTGGTGTCGAACTGGGGCGCGGTGCAGCCTTCCAGGTAGCTCACGCTGGCACCCTCCTCCGCCACGATGAGGGTGCGCTCGAACTGCCCGGACTCCTTGTTGTTGATGCGGAAGTAGGTGCTCAGGTCCATGGGGCAGGCCACGCCCTTGGGGATGAACACGAAGCTCCCGTCGGTGAACACGGCGCTGTTCAGCGCGGCGTAGAAGTTGTCCGAGTAGGGCACGACGCTGCCGAGGTACTTCCTCACGAGGTCGGGATGCTCCTTCACCGCCTCGCTGAAGCTGCAGAAGATGATGCCTACGGCCTTGAGCTTCTCCCGGTAGGTGGTCGTGACGCTCACCGAATCGAAGACCACGTCCACCGCCACGCCTGCCAGGGCCTCCTGCTCGTGGAGCGGAACCCCCAGCTTCTCGAAGGTGCGCTTGAGTTCCGGGTCCACCTCATCCATGGAGGCGTACTGGGGCCGCTTCGGCCGGGGGGCGCTGTAGTAGACGATCTTCTGGAAGTCCGGGGTGGGGTAGTGGACCTTGGCCCAGGTGGGCACCGCCAGGGTGAGCCAGTGGCGGTAGGCCTTGAGGCGGAACTCCAGCAGCCACTCCGGTTCGCCCTTCTTGGCCGAGATGAAGCGGATCACCTCCTCGCTCAGGCCCGGGGCCACGCTGTCGGCCTCGATGTCCGTCACGAAGCCGTACTTGTAGTCCTGGCTGGTGACCCCCTGAAAGGTCGCGTTCATCGTCGGCTCCCCACCGGTCCCATTCTGAATATCTTACTAAAATTGTCAACTTAATTGGATCCGGCGGCACCAGTCCCGGTCCGGGGTTCCAGTTCCTTGAGGAGGGCCTGGATCTGCTCCCGCACGCCCTGGACCTGGGATTCGTTGAGGTCCCCCTCCTCCCCGGCCTCCAGTCCGGCCCGCAGCACCTCCCGTGCGGCGTCCTCCTCCCCGGTGGCCGCCAGGGCGGCGCCGAGCTGGAAATGGTTGACGAGGGTGGGTTCCCGTTCCAGCAGGGGGTCGAGCAGGGTCACCACCTCCTGGGGATGCTTCAGGGCGAGGAGGTACTGGCCGAGCAGAGCCCGGGCGCGGGGCTCGAGGCCGGGCAGGGGATGGGCGTGGAGGCGCCGGACCTCGGCGAGGTCCAGTTCGCCGGCCTGTCCCTGCATGAGGCGGTAGGCCTGCCGCATGAGGGCGGCCTCCCAGGCGCCGGTGCTCTTCGGATGTCGGGTGAGGAAGGCATCCAGGGCCCGGGCGATCTGGGCGTCCTGGTGGCCCGCCATCAGGTGCTCCAGGGCGAGGCGGAGGGCCAGGAAGCAGAGCCGCGGGTGCCGGTCGGAGCAGGCGAAATCCATCGCCGCCTTCAGGTTGGCCTCGGGGGCGCGGGTGAAGGCCAGGCGGAGGTCCAGCCAGTCGGAACGCTGGCTGCGCTCCTTGCGGCGCAGGCGCTTCAGGAGGGTCCCCGCCGCGTCCGGCTGCCCCGCCTCCAGCAGGTCCTCCGCCTCGTCCAGGAGGGCGCGGGTGGCGGGGGTCCCGTCCCGGGCCTCCCGGAGCTGGAGGTGGTCCTCGGCGTCCAGCATCAGCAGGAGCTCCGGATCCCCCGGGTGCTGGGAGAGCAGTTCCTGGAGGATGGCGAAGGCCTTGGGGCGCTCCTGGTTCAGGAGATAGGCCTCGGCCAGGGCCTCCCGCACGTGCAGGTCGCCGGGCAGGAAGCCGCTGGCGTCCTTGAGCACGGGGACGGCGAGGGCCCCCTCGCCCCGGGCCAGGTACACCTCCCCCAGCAGGAGCAGGGTCTCCCCGTCCTGCCGCCGGGCCACCGCCTCCTGGGCCGCCTCCAGGGCGCCCTGGAGATCCTCCTGGTCCAGCAGCAGCTCGGCGAGCCGCATGCGGGGCTCGGGTTCCTCGGGGCGGATCTCGGCGGCCTGGTGGAGGGCCTCGATGGCCTGGTCGGCCTGCCCCGGCAGCTCCTGGAGCAGCTTGCCGAGGAGCATCCAGGCCTCGAAATGGCGCGGGCTCAGCCCCACGGCTTTCCGCGCCAGGGTCTCGGCGGCCTCGAAGTCCTGGGCGGCTTCCTGGAGGGAGGCGGCGGTGAAGACCAGCTCGTAGTTCCGGGGATCCAGCGCCAGGGCCTGGGCCAGACGCTGGGCCGCCTCGGGCAGCTGGCCGGCCTCCAGCAGGGCGTTCGTCTCCATCAGGGCCCGCTTGAGCTGCGGCATGGACCTGGGGCGGGCGATGGGCAGGATGCGGGCGCGGTAGCGGGTGAACAGCTCCCGGGCTCCGATCAGGTTCAGGTTCTCCTCCACCAGGCGCTCCCAGCGCTCGGAGAAGCTTGGGGGGTCGAGCTGGCGGTTCTGGTCCATCTCCTGGACCAGGGCCATGAGTCCGTTCCGGAGCATCACCTCGCTGCGCTCGAGCTTGCCCAGCTGGTCCGAGACGGTCTCGAGGTAGGTCTCGATCCGGTGCAGGGTCTCCTCCAGGGCCGTGATGCGTTCCAGGAGGTGCTCCTCCAGGTCCTCGTCCGCCTCGCCCTCCTCCGGCTCGTCCTCCCAGGTCTGGTCGCCGGTCAGGATCAGCAGGCGGGTGCCGCACTTCAGGCAGGTCTCCCGATCGCCCGGGTTCCAGGCGAGGCAGTTCTGGCAGTAGGAGCCTGGCGTCTCGTTCACCATGTCCCCAGGATAGGAGGGAACCGTCCCGGGCGGGGTGGGCCCGGATGGACGTATCCTGGGGAGCCCCGGGGGTGCCCATGCGCGACGAGCCCGAACACCAGGACAAGCGCCAGGAGGCCAAGGAGTGGGTGGCCAAGGCCTACGAGCTCCAGATGCGGGGCGAGATCCCCAAGGCCATCGCCCTCTACACCCGCTCCATCGAGCTCTTCCCCACGGCGGAGGCCTACACCTTCCGCGGGTGGGCCCGGTCCTTCGAGAAGGACTACGCCGCGGCGATCGAGGACTGCCACCGCGCCATTGACCTCGATCCCGAGTACGGGAACCCCTACAACGACATCGGCGCCTACTACCTGGAGCAGGGCGAACCCGACGACGCCGTGCCCTGGCTCCGCATGGCCCTCAAGGCGCAGCGCTACGAGAGCTACTGCTTCCCCCACTTCAACCTGGGGCGGGTCTTCGAGGGGAAGGGGCAGCTGGATCTGGCCCTCGAGCACTACCGGAAGGCCCTGGAGCAGAACCCCCGCTACACCCTGGCCGCCAAGGCCGTGGAGCGGGTCCGGCAGAAGCTTGCATCCAGGGATCCGGAGGCGATCGGGTAGCCCCGACGGGCCGGTCCAGGCGTGACCCCCGCAACGCCCCTTTCCCGGTAGGGTGGTCCGATGTCGGGGTCCAAACGGGCCCGGGAGGCTATCGTGACCCTCGCCTGCGCCCAGCCGTTCACCCCTCGGGAAGGGACCTGCCACCCCTCCGGAGCGCGGACGGCGTTCCTGAAGGCGCGCTACCTCCAGGCCCCCCTGATGGTGGACATTGACTACATCCGGCTCCTGACCGAATCCCACCGGCGCACGGATGGCATGGAGGTGCTCGAGCGCCGGGCCGAGAACCACGCCTACGCCCTGGAGCACCTGGTCCCGGTCATCCATCCCCGGGATGAGATCGTCGGCAACAAGACCCGGTTCATCCGCGGGGCGATCCCCTACGCCAACTATGCGGCCGGTCCCTTCCTCAAGGGGATCCGGCAGGAGCAGCAGGACGCCCAGCAGAAGCACATGGACCAGGGCCACGGCGGCGGCATCGAGCAGAGCCTGGCCCTGGCGGGGCAGGGGGAGTATCGCGTCTTCTCGGGGAAGTTCCTCATCGCCAATCGGGATTTCGAGGCCTTCCGGGAGATCTGCGAGTACTGGGAGGACCGGTGCTTCATGGCCCAGGGCGACCGGCTCTGGAAGACGCACTTCCCGGAGGCCGGCTTCATCGAGCAGGGCTGGGAGACCGGCCTGT
This sequence comes from Holophagaceae bacterium, assembly GCA_027451045.1. Lineage (GTDB taxonomy): Bacteria > Acidobacteriota > Holophagae > Holophagales > Holophagaceae > Geothrix. Next base: position 9,062 of record DAIDKC010000085.1, read on the forward strand.
TCACGGCCCCCCACGATCCCTGCCCGGAAGGGCGCCTGGTCCTGGACTTCGAGACGGCCCTCGCCAAGGGCTACCGGGCCATCCTGGGGGAGATCGAGGCGCGGATCGCGGCGTTCCGCCCCGCCAGCCTCCAGGAGGCCGGCAAGCTGCATTTCTGGCGCGCCGCCAAGCGCACCCTCGAAGGGGCGCTGGTCTTCGCGGAGCGGCATGCGGAGGAGGCCGAGCGGCAGGCCGCCGCCGAAGCCGACCCCGCCCGGAAGGCGCGTCTTGAGCAGATGGCCGAAAGCTGCCGCCGCGTGCCGGCGGAGCCGCCCCGCACCTTCCGCGAGGCCCTCCAGTCCTTCTGGTTCACCTACCTGCTGGGCCACATCGAGGGCAGCCACCTGGGCTACAGCCCGGGCCGCCTGGACCAGGTGCTGGACCCCTATTTCCAGGCGGATGCCTCCGTGTCCTACGACGAGGCGGTGGAACTCTTCGAGGAACTCTTCGTCAAGATGACCCAGATCGAGTACGTGGCGAGCCTCAGCTGGCAGGGCCTGGGCCACGGCAACCTCTACCAGAACCTGATCCTGGGCGGCGTGGATGAGGCGGGGCGCCCCGCCGACAACGAAACAAGCCGGGCCATCCTGGATGCGCAGATCCACATGCAGATGACTCAGCCGACCCTCTCGGTCTGGTACGACGACCAGCTCTCCCCCGCGTTCCTGAGGAAAGCGGCGGAGTGCGTGAAGACGGGCGTGGGCTACCCGGCCTTCTTCAACCAGAAGACCTACATCGAGCACGAGCGGAAGACCTCCGGCCTGCCCGTGGAGCTGATCCGCAAGCACGCGGCCATCGGCGGCTGCACGGAACCCACCCTGCAGGGGCTCAGCTACGGCGTGGTGCAGGCCGGTTTCATCAATCACGGGAAGCTGCTCGACCTGGTGCTGCACGACGGCGTGGATCCCCTCACGGGCCTGCGCCTGTTCGAGGCGGTGTCGCCCCGCACCTACGAGGACGTGCAGCGCTCCTTCCGCGACAAGATGCACGTCACCATCCGGAACTGGCAGCAGTACTGGAACTACGTGATGCTGGCCCATCGGGACACCGTGCCCCTGGTGTTCTGCTCGGTGTTCGTGCAGGACTGCCTGGGCCGGGGGAAGTGCATGGATGACGGCGGAGCGCTCCTGAACGGGGCCCCCACGACCCTTTCCTCGGGGCTGGTGAACGTCGCCAACTCCATGGCGGCGGTGAGGAAGCTGTGCGCCGAGGACCGCGCCTGCACGCTGGAGGAGCTCCGGGAGGCGGTCGCGGCGAACTGGGAGGGCCACGAAGTGCTGCGCCGGAAGGCCCTGGAGGCCCCGAAATGGGGCAACGACGACGACGCGGCGGACGCGCTGTTCCTGGACCTCTTCGCGGACTACTGCGCGTGGGTGCGGGGCCAGGAGAACTTCCTCGGGAAGCCCTACGATCCGAGCATGCTGGCCATCTCCACGCCGGTGCCCTTCGGCAAGGCGTGTGGCGCCTTCCCGGATGGCCGAAGGGCCGGGGAGCCCCTGGCCGATGGCGTCACCAGCCCCTTCCCCGGCACCGATACCCACGGCCCCACCGCGGTGATCCGCTCCTCCTCCAAGGTGGACCACACCCAGATCCGGGGCGGCCTCCTCAACCTGAAGTTCCACCCCTCGGCCCTCAGGGGCGAGCGCGGCTCGGACAACCTGCTGGCCCTGATCAAGACCTACTTCGAGCGCCCCGGCTTCCACGTGCAGTTCAACGTGGTGGATTCCCGCATGCTGCGGGACGCCCAGGAGCGCCCGGAGGCCTACCGCGACCTCGTCGTGCGGGTGGCGGGCTTCTCCGCCTACTGGGTGGAGATGAGCCGCGCCCTCCAGGACCAGGTGATCTGGCGGACCGAGCACAGCCTCTGATGGCGCCAGGCCTCCTCTTCGATCTCCAGCCCTATGCGGTCCACGATGGGCCGGGCATCCGCACGCTGGTGTTCATGAAGGGCTGCCCCCTGGCCTGCGCCTGGTGCTGCAATCCCGAATCCCAGGCCTTCAAGGTGGAGCTGCGCCAGGTACCCGAGCACTGCCTGGGGTGCCACCGTTGTCTGGCGGCCTGTCCCTCGGCCGCCCTCGTCGCCACGGAGGGGGCGCCGGCTCCGGATTGGGCCGCCTGTGCCTCCTGCGCCAGCCTGGCCTGCACCACCGTCTGCCCCGGCGGCGCCCTGGTCGCCGTGGGCCGTCCGGTCCACGCCGAGGCGGTGGTCGAGGAGGTGGCCCGGGATGCGGACTTCTTCCGCAATTCCGGCGGCGGCGTGACCTTCTCCGGCGGCGAGCCCCTCGCCCAGCCGGCCTTCCTGGAAGCCATGCTGCGGGCCTGCCGGGAGCGGGGCATCGCCACCGCGGTGGAGACCTGCGGCCATGCGCCGTTGCAGGATGTGCAGGCCTGCGAGCCCCTGGTGGACCTCTTCCTCTATGACCTGAAGGTGATGGATCCGGAGCGGCACGCCGCGCTGACGGGGCAGGACAACCGGCGCATCCTGGCCAACCTCCAGTGGCTGGCCGCCCATGCGCCGGAGAAGGTGGTCATCCGGCACGCGGTCATCCCGGGCCTGAACGACGACCCGGCGGACCACGAGGCCCTGGCGGACGGGATGCTGTCCCTCGGGCTGAAGCGGCTGGACCTGGAGCCGTACCATCCCCTGGGGGAACCGAAATACGAAGGCCTGGGGCGGTGCCGGTCCTGCACCCCGGATGCGCAGGCCCTCGATGAGGCCCGGCTGGCCGCCCTGGTCGCCTATTTCAACGGCCGGGGGCTATCCTGCGAGGTGGCCTGACCGCCCGGTAGGAGGGGGGGCCGCAGGATTGGAAACAGGAGATCCCATGCGCTTCACCATCGCCCACAGCCCGGATTCCGACGACGCCTACATGATGGCCCCCCTGGCGCTCGGGTGGCTCGACCCCGAGGGCTTCGAGATCGAATTCATCCGCAAGGACATCGAGCGCCTCAATGCCGAGGCGCTGGAAGCCAAGTACGACGTCACGGCCATCAGCTTCGGGGCCTACCCGGAGTTGATGGACCGGTACGACCTGCTGACGGCGGGTTCGAGCATCCAGGAGGGAACGGGGCCCCTGGTGGTGAGCCGGGCGCCGATGCAGCCCGCAGCCCTGAAGGGCGTGACCCTGGCCATCCCCGGCAAGCGCACCAGCGCCTACCTCTCCATGCGGAAGTGGTGCGCGGAGCTGGGCTTCGAGCCCACGGTCGAGCTGGTGCCCTTCGACGAGATCATGCCCGCGGTGGCGGCGGGCCGCTTCGAGGCGGGGCTGCTCATCCACGAGAGCCAGCTCATGTACCGGGACGCGGGACTGCACCTGGTGGCGGACCTGGGCGCCTGGTGGAAGGCGGCCTACGACCTGCCCCTGCCCATGGGGGGCAATGCCATCCGGAAGGACCTTCCCGCCGACGTGAAGCAGCACTTCGCCGTGCTGATGCGGAAGAGCGTCGAACTGGCCCGGGCCCGGCACTGGGAGAGCGTGGACTACAGCCAGTCCTTCGGCCGCGGCATGGACCGCGAGATGGTCGGCCGCTACGTCAACGCCTGGGTGAACGACTTCACCGTGGACCCCGGCCCCCGCGGGCGCGAAGCTGTGGCGAAGCTCCTGGGCCTCGAGCCGGTGTGGATCCAGGGCTGAAGGAGTCTCACTGCGCCGGTGCCACAGGCAAGGACAGGCGGAGCCGCCGGTCGCCCCTCAGGACCTCCAGGGTGGCCGTGCTGCCCGGAGGTAAGGCCTCCAGCGCATCCAGGAGGCCATCCCAGTCGGCCACGGGTCGGCCGTTGACCGCCTGGATGAGGTCCCCGGGGTAGACGCGCCGGCCATCGAGGGTCACGCCCCGGAGGCCAGCCCGCGCCGCGGCGCCCCCGCGGTAGACACGGCCCACCATCACCCCCTGCTGGGGGCCGAAGGTGCGGGCCACCATCCGTCCCGACACGGGCTCGAAGCCGGGATCGGGGCGGCGCAGGTGCCCATAGGCGATCAGCTGGGGCACCACACGGTTCACGGTATCCACGGGCATGGCGAAGCCGATGCCGGCGCTGGCGCCGCTGGGGCTCTGGATGGCCGTGTTCACGCCGATGAGCCGGCCCGCGCTGTCCAGCAGGGGCCCCCCGCTGTTGCCGGGATTGATGGCCGCATCGGTCTGGATCACCCCGGTGATGCGCCGCTGGGTGACGCTCTGGATCTCCCGCCCCAGCGCCGAGATGACGCCGGTGGTCAGGGTGGCATCCAGGCCGAAGGGGTTGCCGATGGCCAGCACGGACTGGCCAACCTGGAGGTCGCCGCTGGTCCCGATGGGGATGGGCCGCAGCTTCGCGGGGGGCTTGAGGATCTGGAGCACGGCCAGGTCCTTGTCCGGCGCGCCCCCCACGTAGCGCGCCTCGTGGCGGCTGACGTCGCTGAGGGTGATGAAGGCCCGCGTCGCGCCCTGGATGACGTGGAAGTTGGTGACCACGTGCCCCTCGGTGTCCCAGATGAAGCCGGTGCCCGCCCCTGCGGGGGTCTCCACGACGTCGAAGCCGAAGAGGTCGCGGGCCCGCTCCTCGGTGGTGGTGATGTAGACCACGCTGGGCGCGGCTTCCTTGAAGCGCTGGATCGCCACCTGTTCCCACGGGTAGAGGGGCCCCCGGGGGGTCACCGGCCGGGGCAGGGCGGAGGGGGCGAGGGCGCGTCCGCACCAGCCCGACAGCACGCCGACGGAGAGGAGCCCCAGGAGGAGGATGGACTTTCGCATGGCAACTCCAGAGGAGCGAGTCTATCTTCCCTGTGTGCCGGGGACCGGCTCGGGGTTACAGCTTGAAGCCCTGAACCACGGCCCGGAGGCCGTCCGCCACCCGCGCGAGTTCGTCCGAGGTCTTGGCGATCTCCTGGACCGTGCTGGCCAACTCATGGGTGGCCGAGGCGTTCTGGGTCAGCCGGCCGGTGGTCTGGGTCATCATGGCCGCCACCTCCTGGCCCGTGGTGGCCTGCTGGCGGGACAGGCCGCCGATGTCGGTGATGCTCCGGGCCATGCCGCTGATCCGCTCGCGGATGGTCTCCAGGCTGGCCAGGGTGGTGTCCACGCTCTGCACCCCGCCGGAGACCACCTCCTGGGTGCGTTGGATGAGGGCCTCGATCTCCCGGGCGGCGGTCCGGGACCGCTCCGCCAGCTTCCGGACCTCCTCGGCCACCACCGCGAACCCCTTGCCCTGGGCGCCGGCCTTGGCCGCCTCGATGGCTGCATTGAGCGATAGGAGGTTCGTCTGGCGGGCGATCTCCTGGATCACGGTCACGGCCTGGACGATCTGGCCAGTCACCTGCTGGATGTCGGCCATGCCCTGGGCCGTTCCCTGGCCGGCTTCGGCGCTGCGGTCCGTCTCCTGCACCGCGTCCTGGCTTCTCGCCTCGGTCTCCCGGGTGCGTTCGACCACCTGCTCGGCGCTGGACTCCAGGCCGTGGAGCGCCTCGGCCACCCGCTCCCCGGCGGTCCTCAGTTCCTCGCTCACCTGGGCGATCTCCGCCACGGCCTGGGACATCTCCTCGGCGGAGGCCGCCAGTTCCGTGCTGCCTGAGGCCACCCGGGCGGCATATTCCGACACGTTCAGCACGGTCTGGCGCATGCCGCCGTTGTAGTCGTTGAAGGCCCTCGCGGCCGCGCCGATCTCGTCCTCGGAGAGCACCGGGATCTGGCGGGAGAGGTCGCTGTTCCTGAGTCCCGCCACGAGCTGGTGCAGGGGCTTCACCATCTGGCGGGAGAGGCCGCGGGCCAGGAAGAACACGAGGATGGAGACGAGGGCCAGCCCCAGGAAGAGGGCCGTGGCCATGAGACGAACCTGGCGGTCCACATCGTCCACGTAGACGCCCGATCCCACGGTCCAACCCCAGGGCGCGAAGGTCCGGACGTAGCCGACCTTGGGGAAGAGCCCCGTTGCGCCGGGTTTCCCGAAGCGGTACTGGAGGAAGCCGCCCTGGGGCGCCTGAGCGGTCTTCTCCAGGTCCCGGAAGAGGGTCGCCAGGGCGGGGTCGCCCAGGTCATCCGTCAGCCGGCCGTCCCATTCCGGATGGGTCCCGTGGGCCACGATGCGCGGTCCCGGAGCCTGGACCCAGAGGTAGTTGCCCCCGTCATAGCGCAGGTGCTCGAGGATCTCCCGGGCCCGGGCCTGGGCGTCCGCCAGGCTGCGCTGCCCGGCCTGGACCTGGGCCTGCTGCTCCTCCAGCAGGGAGAGGGCTGTCTCGACGACCTGCCGGACCCCATCCTTCTTGGCGGCGAGCACCCCCGCGTGGATCGCGGGCAGCACGTAGAGGACGAAGAACAGGACGAACAGCAGGACCGGCACCAGGCTCAGGGCCAGGACCTTGCTGGAGAGCGAGCGGAACCGAAAAGATAGCGGGTTCATCATGGACCACCTCCCTCTTTTTTCTAGTTTTACCGATCTATCGTCAGGGCTCCTCCGGATCTTGACTGGATTCGATGCCGGGAAGGCTTGACAGATGATCGAGATGCACTAAGATTTTATTCGTAAATTGATTCATGCCTCCGCCGAAGGCGGATTCCGGCTGAATCTCCCATCCACCCATCCTTCTAGGAGGACCCCATGACCATCCTTCGCACCCGCGAACCCCAGGTCCTGCCCGTGGCGGCCGCCAGCCTGGAACCCTTCCGTCTCATGCGCGACTTCCTGCGCTGGGACCCCCTCCGCGACCTGGACCTCTCTGGCCCGATGGGCGCCTTCATGCCGAGCTTCGACGTGAAGGAGGGTCCGGACGCTTACGAACTCAAGGCCGATCTCCCCGGCATCCACGAGAAGGACCTGGAGATCAACATGGAGGGCAGCCGCCTGACCGTGTCCGGCAAGCGCGAGGCCGAGGCCACCAAGGAGGGCGACCGCTGGCACCTGACCGAGCGCAGCCAGGGCACCTTCAGCCGGACCTTCACCCTCCCCGAGGAGGTGGATTCCGACAAGGTGGTGGCCGAACTCCGGAACGGCGTCCTGACCCTCATGGTGCCCAAGCGCCCCGAGGTGCGCCCCAAGAAGATCTCCGTGAGCCTCGGCTGAGTCCGGCTCCGGCTTGGCGCAGGAAGGCCCCGCGGTTGCGGGGCCTTCCTGCGCCTGAAAGGGATCAATTGTAGAAGGAGACCGGCGAACCGAAGGTCAGAGGGGTGGTGGCGGACTGGTAGCGCACGGTGATGTCGCCATCGGCCACCACCAGATCCGGATGGCCGTCCCCGTCCATGTCGGCGATGGCCACGCCCAGGGGGCCCCACAAGCCCATCAGGTTCGAGGCGGGCAACAGCGTCCCGGGATGGGCAGGATCCTGGCGCAGCACGGAGATGCTGCCCGGCGTGCCGGGCAGGCCCGCATTGGCCACCACCACATCGGGGTGGCCGTCCCCATCGAGATCCCCCACCGCCAGGGCCGCGGAACGGTAGTCGGTGGCGTACTCCACGTGGGTGGGGAAGGCCCCCGGTGTGGCCCCCTGGAGCAGCACGCTCAGGCCCAGGGTGTTGGGGGCCGTGGAGGCGCCGTAATCGGCGGTGAGGAGGTCCAGCTTCCCGTCGCCGTTGAGGTCCACGGCCTTGATGGCCACGGGGTCCACCCCGGTGGCGTAGTCCACGGCCGGGGCGAAGGTGCCCGGGGCGGTCTGGAGGAGCACGGACACGGTGTTGGCCGAGGTGGCCACGGCGATGTCCGGGAGCTTGTTCCCATCCAGGTCCCCGACGGCCACCGCCTGGGGGTCGCCGCCCACCGCCAGGGCCACGGGCGGCGCGAAGGTCCCTCCGGCCTGCTGGTCGAAGACGAGAACGCTGTTGGCGCCGCTCGCGGCCACCACGATGTCCGGCAGTCCGTCCCCGTTCAGGTCACCCACGGCCACATCCAGGGGCTGCCGGCCCGGGGTGGCGAGGGTGGTGGCGGGCAGGAAAAGACCGGGGTTGGCCGGATCGGCTAGGCGGACGGTGACGGTTCCGTCGTTTGCGTTGGCCACCACCAGGTCGGGCCTTCCGTCACCGTTGAGATCCGCCAGGGTGAAATTGGCGGGCCCCGTTCCCACCCCGAACCGGGTGGGGGGCAGGGCGAACTGCCCCGTGGCCATCTGGTATCGGGCACTGACGTAGCCCTGGGTCGGCGCGCCGTTCACGGTGGTGGAGACCAAACCCAGGATGTCCGGCAGGCCGTTGCCGTCCAGGTCGCTCACGGCGATGCCGTTCACCAGGGACCCGTAGGTGGGGCCGTAGCTGTCGGAGCCCGAGCATCCCAGAAGAGTCACCAGGCCCAGGGAAGCCAAGACAGCGAGGAGGGGACGTCGCATGGAGCCTCCGGAAACGGACCAAGCATGGGGATATCTGTTCAAACCGGCAAGGGGCCACCGTGATGGAGGCCCGCCGGCAGGGCAAGGTTGAAGCCCCCGCAGCGTCGTGTCAGAGTCCCGCCACGCTGACGGACCAGGTCACCAGTTCCCGGGGCAGAAGCGCTGGCCAGTAGGCGACGATCTCCTGGGCCTTGGGCCGGCCGCCGGCGAAGCCGGTGACGCCCGCGGGGCCCGCGGTGACCAGCGGCGCGATCTCCCGGCCGAAGCGCTCGACCTTTTTCCGGTCGGGATCCTTCACGCTCAGGCGCAGCACGATCTCGGCCGGATCGGCCGGGGCGGGGGCAATGCCCGCGTGGACGGTGCTCGCGCCCAGGAACTCGGCGTCGGTGTGCTCGTACTCGAAGCCGGCCGCCTTCAGGCGCTTCCAGACGATGTCCGCGCAGAGGCGGGCCTTCTCCAGGGCCCGGGGGCCCGACAGGGTGAGCTGCCCCGTGGCCTTGTAGCCCCTGAGGTAGGCGCCGCTCACCTTGAGGAAGGGCGTGCGGGGCTTGCCCTTGATGCCGAAGACCCGCACGCGGTCGGGGCCCGCCTGCTCCAGCCGGATGCTGGTGAAGTCGGCCACCACGTCGGGGGTGATGTAGTTCTGGGGATCGCCCATCTCGTAGACCAGCTGCTCGCTCACGGTGTCCACGGTGACCATGCCGCCGGTCCCCGCGTGCTTGGTGATGGCGAAGGTGCCGTCCTCCGAGACTTCCGCGATGGGGTAGCCCACGTTCCAGAGTTCGGGTACCTCCCACCAGCGGGTGAAGTTGCCGCCGGTGCTCTGGGCCCCGCACTCCAGGATGTGGCCCGCCACGGTGCCCGCCGCCAGGCGGTCCCAGTCGTCGGCGGCCCACTTGAACTCGTGGATGAGGGGTGCCAGGGTGAGGCCTGGGTCCGTGCAGCGGCCCGTGAGGACGATGTCGGCCCCGGTGTCCAGGGCCTCCACCATGGCCTGGGTCTGGAGGTAGACGTTGGCACTGAGGATATCCCGGGGCGCGTCGAAGAGGCCCTCGCCGGTGTCCATGTTGGCGAGCCTGAGGCCCTTTTCCTTGAACTCGGGCAGGCGCGCCAGCACATCGTCGCCGGTGACCGTGGCGATCCTCACGCCCGTGACGCCAAGCTTCTTCGCCACTTCCAGGATCGCGGCGGCGCAGGCGCCCGGATTCACGCCGCCCGCGTTGGCCACCACCCGGATGCCCTTGGCCTTGAGCTGGGGCAGGATCCGCTTCATGAGGTCCACGAAGTCCGTGGCGTAGCCCAGCTGTGGATCCTTCCGCCGCTGCTTCTGCATGATGGAGAGGGTCACTTCCGCCAGGTAGTCCAGCGTGAGGTAGTGGATGCCGCCGGCCTCCACGAGGCGGACGGGGGCATCAATGCTGTCCCCCCAGAAACCCTGGCCGTTGGCGATGCGCACGAGCTTGGACATGGCGACTCCGGTCGAAACGGATGTCCAGTCTAGCCGAGGGACCGGGGGGCGTCGCGGCTACCGGGCACCCAGCACCCGACCGCCCACCGTCACCAGCACCACGACCGCGACGCAGAGCAGCGCCCCGCCCGTTTTCAGGCGGGTGATGCGCCGCAGGGCCAGGTAGTCCAGGATCCGCTCGGCGATCAGGAAGAGGTCCGCGCAGTAGAGCAGGGTCTGCAGCTTCAGGTTGTCCACGCTCACGAAGAAGCCCAGGGAGGTGGGGGCGATCTTCTCGGGCGTCTGGCCCCCGATGGGGCGCAGCAGGCAGATGAGGATGATGAGCAGGAGGGCGGGCAGCCTCACCAGGCTGGGGACCGCGGCCGCGCTGAGCGCCTGGCTGTAGGTTGGGGGGTGGTCTTCGGCCATGGCCTTGCCCACCAGCCAGTAGAGGAAGGCCGCCAGGAGGAAGAGCAGGACGGTGGAGACGAGGGCGCCGATGATGCCCATCGGCAGGATGAACCGCTTCTGGATCTCCACCAGGTTGTCAATCTGGGAGGGATCCACATGGGGGTTGCGCTCCAGGATGGGCCGGAGCATCTGGTCCGCATCCACCTTCAGCCCCCAGACCACGCTGAGGACCACGCCGAAGACCGTCAGCAGGGCGGCGGCGGGCCCCCAGCTGGGGCTCTGCCGCAGGCGGTCGAAGAGGGCGGTCGGCTCGGTGAAGACGCCCGCGACCTGATCCAGCAGCCCGGGGGCTTTGGGCTTCGGCGGCTCCGGGGAGCCTCCGTACAGGGAGGGAGATGCATCGCTCATGAAGGCCTCCAGGCACTCCACAGTAGTGGGGGGATGGGCCATTGTTCCACCAACCCGGCCAGTGGATGGATTCCTCATGCCGGCGGCGGATCCGCCAGGCTGAACGGAGCTGACGGAGTGTCAATCAGCTGGGCTGGTGATGTCGGTTCCGACAGGCGAGGACTAGAATGGCCCCTTCCCAGGGAGGATCCATGGCCACCGTTGCCGCCAAGTCCGAGGCGCTCATCCAGCAGGAGAACCAGTACGGCGCCCACAACTACCACCCGCTCGACGTGGTCTGCACGAAGGGCGAGGGCGTCTTCCTCACCGACGTGGACGGCAAGAAGTACATGGACTTCCTGGCTGCCTACTCCGCCGTGAACCAGGGCCACAACCACCCGAAGATCGGGGAGGCCATGATCGCCCAGGTGAAGACGCTGGCGCTCACCAGCCGCGCCTTCCGCAACGACCAGTTCCCGCCGCTCCTCGAGAAGCTCTGCAAGTTGACGGGTTTCGACAAGGCCCTGCTCATGAACAGCGGGGCGGAAGCGGTCGAGACGGCCCTGAAGGCCATGCGCAAGTGGGGCTACGACAAGAAGGGGATCGAGTACGGCAAGGCCGAGATCATCGTGGCCGACGGCAACTTCCATGGCCGCACCACCACCATCATCGGATTCAGTACTGATCCCGACAGCACCAGCCGCTTCGGGCCCTTCACGCCGGGCTTCGTCATCGTGCCCTACGGCGACCTTGATGCGGTCAAGAAGGCCGTGAACAAGAACACCTGCGCCATCTTCATGGAGCCCATCCAGGGCGAGGGCGGCGTGGTGATCCCGGCCAAGGGCTTCCTCAAGGGCCTGCGCCAGATCGCCGACGAGGCCGGCATCCTGCTGGTGCTCGACGAGATCCAGTCGGGCCTGGGCCGCACGGGCAAGCTCTTCGCCTTCGAGCACGAGGGCATCCGCCCCGACGGCATCACCATCGGCAAGGCCCTCAGCGGCGGCTACTACCCCGTGAGCGCCTTCCTGGCCAACGACGCCGTGATGGACGTCTTCACCCCCGGCATCCACGGCAGCACCTATGGCGGCAACCCCCTGGCCTGCGCCGTGGCCTCCGCCGCCCTCGACGTGCTGGTGGACGAGAAGCTGGTGGAGAAGACCGCCGAGCTGGGCAAGCACTTCGAGGCCCGCCTCAAGAGCCTGAAGACCGACAAGGTGAAGGAGATCCGCTGCATCGGCCTCTGGGCCGGCGTGGAGCTGAAGCCCGAGGCCGGCGGCGCCCGCAAGTACTGCTACGCCCTCAAGGACCGCGGGATGCTCTGCAAGGACACCCACGAGAACACCATCCGCCTCGCCCCGCCCCTCGTCATCACGAAGGAGCAGATGGACTGGGCCGTGGACCAGCTCGAGGCCGTGCTGGCCTAGCCGGAAGATCCCGCGCCTCTGCCGGCGCCTGCCCTCCGGTCCGGGGGAGCAGGCGCCGGTTCCGCGTCAGAGGGCGGCCAGAAGGTCCTTGATGGGCAGCCGCTTCTTGTAGTCCGCCTGGACGTAGGAGAGCTTGATCGTTCCGTCCTGCCCGATGATGTAGGTGGCGGGCATGGGCAGCTCGTGGCTGGCATCGCCATTCCGCTTCGCCAGGTCCACGCCGAAGTGCTCGTAGATCTGCGCCACGGCATCCGGCACCTTGAAGACGAGGCCGTAGGTGCGGGCCACCTTGTTGCCCGCGTCGCTCAGCACCGGGAAAGTCAGGGCGTCCTTCTCCGCCGTGGAGACCGTGGCATCCGGCGTCTGGGGCGACACCGCCACCAGCTCTGCGCCCTTCGCGTGGATCTCGGCCAGATGGGACTGGTAGCTCTCGAGCTGCCGGTTGCAGAAGGGGCACCAGCCGCCGCGGTAGAAGGTGAGGACGACCTTCCCCTTCTTCAGCAGGGCGGACAGCGTGACCGGCCTGCCGTGGGCATCCGGGAGGGTGAAGTCCGGCGCCTTCTGGCCCTGGTGGATGGCCCGGTCCGCCAGACCGGACTTCACGAGGTCCGCGGTGGCCTGGTCCATGATGGCCTTGGGGCTGGGCTGGGCCGGGGCCTGCCCCTGGGCCAGGGTGGCCCCCAGGCAGAGGGGGAGGAGGAGGGCGGATCGCGGGAAGGGCATCAGGAGCTCCATGCGTGGCCGGCACGTGCGGCATTCCATGATGCCCCCGGGCCTGCCCGATGGCGCCACGCGATCCGGGGCGAAGGGTGCGGAGAGGAGGGCTCCGGGCGGTTCCGAAGATCGTCTCTAGGTGGGACGGGCATTCCGTGGGATCCTGGGACATCGCACTTGGAAGGCGCCTTCCGGTCTACGCCTCTGTCCCTCGGGTTTCTCAGTCGAATCTCATCCACGCCCCGACCGGGCCTCACGGGCAGCATCGCCGTCGAGGGGGCCCCCCAGGAGTAACGATGTCATTCGATTCCCTCGGGCTGATGCCCGAGCTGCTTAGGGCTGTCCGCGAGGAAGGCTACGAAACCCCCACCCCGGTCCAGGCCCAGGCCATCCCCCTGCTGCTGGAAGGCCGGGATCTCATGGCCGGCGCCCAGACGGGCACGGGAAAGACGGCGGCCTTCACGCTCCCCCTCCTCCAGCGCCTTGCGGTCCACGCCAGCGCGTCGGCTTCGCCGGCCCGGCATGCCACCCGGGCGGTCGTGCTCACACCCACCCGCGAGCTGGCGATGCAGGTGGAGCAGAGCATCCGCACCTACGGACGCTACATCCCCCTGCGCTCCACCGCCATCTTCGGCGGGGTCGGCGTGAACCCCCAGATCGCGCTGCTGCGAAGGGGCGTCGAGATCCTGGTGGCGACGCCGGGACGATTCCTGGACCTCCATGGCCAGGGCGTCCTGGACCTCCGCGCCGTGGAGATCCTGGTCCTCGACGAGGCGGACCGGATGCTGGACATGGGCTTCATCCGCGACATCCGGCGGATCCTGGCGGCACTCCCCCCCAAGCGGCAGAACATCCTCTGCTCGGCCACCTTCAATCCCGACATCCGGGGCCTGGCCGCCAGCCTCCTGACGGATCCGGTGTCGGTGGACGTCTCTCCCAGGAACAGCACTGCCGATCGGGTCAAGCAGGTGGTCCATCCCGTGGACCGGGGCCGGAAGCTGGCCCTGCTGTCCCACCTGATCCGCCAGCAGAACATGCAGCAGGTGCTGGTCTTCACCCGAACCAAGCATGGGGCGAACCGGCTGGCGGAGCAGCTCTCCCGGGAGGGCATCCTCTCCAGCGCCATCCATGGCAACAAGAGCCAGCCCCAGCGGGTCAAGGCGCTCGAGGACTTCAAGAAGGGGGCCATCACCGCGCTGGTCGCCACGGACATCGCCGCGCGGGGGCTGGACATTGATCAGCTTCCCCACGTCATCAACTATGAACTGCCCATGGTGGCCGAAGACTACGTCCATCGGATCGGACGGACGGGCCGCGCGGGCTCGGAAGGGGAGGCGCTGAGCCTGGTCTGCGTGGACGAGCACAAGCTGCTGTCGCAGATCTTCCGCCTCCTGAAGCGCGAACTGCCCCAGCTGCCGGTTCCGGGCTTCCTGCCCGATCCCTCCATCAAGGCCGAGCCCATCGCCATGGGGCGCTCCGCCTCGCCCCGCCCGCGAGGGTCAAGGCCCCCTGCCGGGACCCCCTCCCCGCAGCGACAGCCCCGGGCCGGATCCGGTCCCGCCCGGACCGCGTCGCGCGCTTCATCCTGACCGCCGGTCCCCCCCGGGGCATGCCTGCATGGGGAGGCCGACCTCCTCGAACAGGCGCGACAGGCGCCCTCGGATCTCGTCCCGGGCGGTCCTGAACCGCGTCCGGAGGTCGCCGGGACTGAGGGTCGGGTCATCGCTCGCGGGATCCGGGATGGGCCAATGGCGCTTCTCTGCCCCACCCAGGAAGAGGGGACAGACCTCCTCGGCGCACAGGGTGATTACCAGATCTATCCCCGCAGGATCGAGGGTCTCGACACTCTTCGAGGTCTGGGCGGAAATGTCTATCCCGATTTCCGCGAGCGCTTCGATGGCATAGGGGTTCACCCGGCTCGGCCTGCTGCCGGCGCTCTGGATGGCCAGGGAGGGGGCCATGGACCTCGCCAGTCCCTCGGCCATCTGGGAGCGCGCACTGTTGGCCACGCACAGGAAGAGGAGGCTGCGCGGGGTCATGGTGCGCCTCCAGGGCCCTGGACCGGGCAGCAGGCGACCGCCTCGGGGGAGGCCGGACTGTCGGGATACCAGCGGGTCTTCAGCCGAAGAGAGACATTCACCAGGCCGATGAGGACAGGCACCTCCACGAGGGGTCCGATCACGGCGGCGAAGGCGGCGCCGTGGGCGATGCCGAAGGTGGCCACGGCCACTGCGATGGCCAGCTCGAAGTTGTTGCTGGCGGCGGTGAAGCTGAGGGTGGCGCTCTGCGGATAGGTGGCGCCCACCTTCCTGGACAGCCAGAAGCTCGCCATGAACATCACGAGGAAGTAGATCAGCAAGGGCACCGCGATCCTGAGGACATCCAGCGGCAGCCGGACGATGGCTCCACCCTTCAGGCTGAACATCACGATGATGGTGAACAGCAGGGCGACCAGCGTCAGCGGACTGATCCTGGGCACGAAGACGCGGTGGTACCAGGCGAGGCCCCTGATCCTCCCGAGGATGAACCGGGTGGCGAAACCCGCAAGGAAGGGAATCCCCAGGTAGATGGCCACGCTCCTCGCGATCTGGCCGATGGTGATGTGCACCATCGCCCCGTGGAGTCCGAGCCTTGCGGGGAGGAAGGTCGCGAAGAACCAGGCGTAGACGCTGAAGAACAGGACCTGGAAGATGGAGTTGAAGGCCACGAGCCCCGCACAGTACTCGGCGTCGCCTTTGGCCAGGTCGTTCCAGACGATGACCATGGCGATGCACCGGGCCAGGCCGATGAGGATCAAGCCCTGCATGTATTCAGGCCGATCCCGGAGGAAGATCACGGCCAGGGTGAACATCAGAAGGGGGCCCAGGACCCAGTTCTGGACGAGGGACAGCCCCAGGATCTTCCTGTTCTGGAAGACGAGGTGCAACTCCTCGTACTTCACCTTGGCCAGCGGAGGGTACATCATGACGATGAGGCCCACGGCGAGGGGGACGCTGGTGGTGCCGACGTTCCAGGCATTGATGGCCCGGTTGAACCCCGGCACGGCGTAGCCGAGCCCCACGCCCAGCCCCATGGCCAGGAAGATCCACAGGGTCAGGTAGCGGTCCAGGACGGAGAGACGCTTCGAACCAGGCATGGGCCCCTCGCGCTCAGCCCGGCTTGCGGGCGGAGATGATCATGCTGGTGAGGTAGTCGGACGGCTGCGCGCCCGCGGGCAGGAGGTCCAGGAGGTGGGCGGTCATGGGGTCGTCCTCCGGGAGCATGGCCCCGACGGACTGGCCCTTGTCGGTGAATGCGCGCTCCTCGAGGCCCGCCGCGGCCACCATCGCCTGGAGATCGGCCAGGAGAGGGGCGCCCGCCACGCATCCCACCAGGGCCTCGACGCTTGCCCGCACGGCCTCGGGCAGGGGCTGGAGCAGCACCATGTCCGAAATGGAGACCCGGCCGCCGGGCCTGAGGACCCGGGCGATCTCCTGCCAGACCTTCGGCTGGTCGGGGCTCAGGTTCAGCACGCAGTTGGAGAGCACCACGTCCACCGAGGCATCCGGCAGGGGGATGGCCTCGATCTGCCCCTGGTGGAAGGTCACGTTGTCCAGCCCCGTCCGCCGCCGGAATTCGGCCGCGTTGTGCCGGGCCTTCGCCAGCATCTCCCGGGTCATGTCCACCCCGTGAACCTGGCCCTCGGGACCCACCCGCTGGGCCGCCAGGAAGACGTCCAGGCCCGCGCCGCTGCCCAGGTCCAGCACGGTCTCGCCGCGCTGCAGTCCGGCCAGGGCCGTGGGGTTGCCGCAGGAGAGGCCCAGGTTGGCGCCCTCGGGCAGCGTGGCCAGTTCGGCATCGGAGTAGCCCACGCCCTGGGCCACTTCGGCGGCCCGGGCCCCGCCGCAGCAACTGGACAGCGGCCCGCAGCAACCGCCGCCGAGGCTGGCGATCCTGCCGTAGGCGTCCTGGATCTTCAGGTGGGTCGTGGAGGGTTCCATGGGGTGGCTCCTAGAGGCAGTGCGGATCCCGGCAGCCCGCTCCCCCGCCACAGCAGTCCTGCCAGAGGAACTCCGTGAGGGCCTGGAGCTGGTCGAATCGCACGGCATAGCGGATGGTGGTGCCCTGGCGGGCGGCCGTGAGCAGGCCCGCTTCCGCGAGCTCGGCCAGGTGGTGGCTGAGGGTCGAGGCGGGCAGGCCGAGGCGGCCCTGGATCTCCCCTGCGGGGGTTCCCTCCGCGGGCCCCTGAACAATGGTCCGGAGGACCGAGAGACGCCCTTCGTGGGCCAGGGCCTTCAACTGGCGGGTCGCGAGAGCGAGGGGGGGGGCACTGCAAGCCATGGCTGTATTAATACCATATTTCCAAAAAAATGAAAATTATTGCACCCCCCTTGGGATGTGCGCCTCGCCCGGGCGGATCCCCGGGAGGGGAAGTCCCTGGGTTCCGGGTTCGTCCGGCGCGGAGAGGGGTGCAGGGACGGCGGCAGGTGGGTTTATGTCTTATAAAAGGGTAGAAAATTCTTAAAATGTGACCCCGATCCCCCTCCCTTTCCGGGAGCCTGAGGTGGGAGGTCCGGCCATGAAACTGGGAGAGGCCCTGCTGCAGGCCTTGAAGGCGCACGGGGCGGGGGAGGTGTTCGGGATCCCGGGCGACTTCGCGCTGCCGTTCTTCCGCTGCATCGAGGACAGCGGGATCCTGCCACTCATCACTTTCAGCCACGAGCCGGCGGTGGGCTTCGCGGCGGATGCCGCGGCCCGTCTCCGGGGAGGGCTTGGGGTTGCCGCCGTGACCTACGGGGCCGGTGCCTTCAACCTGGTCAACCCCGTGGCGCAGGCCTACTCGGAAAAGACCCCGCTGGTGGTGATCTCGGGGGCCCCCAGCCAGGGCGAGGTTGCCTCGGGCCTGCTCCTGCACCACCAGGCTAAGGCCCTGGACAGCCAGATGCGCGTGTTCCGCGAGATCACCTGCGACCAGGGCGTGCTGGACGATCCGGGCGCGGCGCCTGCCGTCATCGCCCGCGTCCTGCGCGCCTGCGTGGAGTACGCGCGGCCCGTCTACTTGGAACTGCCCCGGGACATGGTTGATGTGGAGGTGGCGCCCGTTCCCGCGGGCCCGCCCACGCCCTTCGAGGCCGGGGACGTGGCCGCCTGCGCGGAGGCGATCCTGGCCCGGATGGCCGGGGCCGGGCGACCGGTTCTGCTGCCGGGTGTGGAGGTGCGGCGGCTGGGCCTGGAGGCGAAGGTGGCCGAGCTGGCCCGTCGCCTGGATGTCCCCCTGGCCACGACCTTCCTGGGGCGCGGGCTGATGGCGACCCAGGAGGTCCGCCGACTGGGGACCTACCTGGGCCTGGCCGGCGACGAGGAGGTGCGCAAGGCGGTGGAGGAATCGGATCTGGTGGTGATGCTCGGCATCATCCTGAGCGACACCAATTTCGGGGTGAGCGGCCGCCGCCTCTCCCCGGACCGCACGATCCACGCCTTGGACCGGGAGGTGCGGGTGGGTCGCCGCACCTACGCCAACCTCCCCCTGCCGGCCCTGCTGGAGGCCCTCCTGGCGCGCCTCGGACCCCGATCTGCCTCGGGCGCCTCCCCGCGACTTCCCGTGCCGGGGGGGCTGGTGGAGGACGAGGCGCCCGTTCGGCCCGAGGACATCGTGCGCGGCCTGAACGACCTGCTCCATGCCGAGGGCCCCATGCCCGTGGCCGCCGACATGGGCGACTGCCTGTTCGCCGCCCTGGACCTCCATGACACCGATCTCGTGGCTCCGGGATACTACGCCAGCATGGGCTATGCCGTGCCGGCGGTCCTGGGGATGCAGGCGGCCACGGGGCGGCGCTGCCTCGCGCTGGTGGGCGACGGGGCCTTCCAGATGACGGGATGGGAGCTGGGCCACGCCCGGCGCCTGGGCCTGGACCCCCTGGTCGTCGTCTTCAACAACCGTTCCTGGGGGATGCTCAACGCCTTCCAGGCGGGCGGGCGCTTCAACGATCTCGAGGACTGGCAGTACGCCCGCCTGGCCGAGGCCCTGGGCGGCGACGGCTACCGCATCACCACCCGGGCCGAACTGGGCCGGGCCTTGCGGGCAGCCTGCCGGACCCGGGGACGCTTCCAGCTCCTCGATGTCAGTCTTGCCCCGGGGGAGGTCAGTCCCGCCCTCCAGCGCTTCGTGGGGGCCGTCAAGCGCCTCACCCCGGCACCCGCCATCCCCTGAGCGATCCTCCGCCGCCCCGCGGCTCCCCCCTCACCCGAGAGGTGCCCATGTCCACCCCCTCGATCCCGCCCGCCCGTCCGGAGGCTCGTCCCGAAGCCCGGGGGTTCGCCGGCCTCAGGCAACGCCTGCGGGAGGACTCCCAGTTCCTGCGCCATGCGCTCCAGGGGGCCTTCGCGCTCCTGTGCCTATGGATCGGCGTGGAGTTCTGG
>DAIDKC010000086.1 GCA_027451045.1 Holophagaceae bacterium
TTCTCGAAGAGGATGGCCGGGCGACCCTCGCCGTCCTCCACCAGCTCGCCCCAGTAGCGGCTGGGTTCGGGCCAGCCGCCCTCCAGCCAGCGGGCCATCTGGAATGAGCGGGGTTCCAGCAGCACGGGACAGGCGTACTCATCCTTGAGGCGATGCTGGAGCACCTCGAACTGGAGGCGTCCCACGGCACCCAGGATGGGCAGGGGTGCGCCTCCCTTGGGCCAGAAGACCTGGACAACCCCCTCCTCCGCGATCTGTGCCAGCCCCTTCAGGAACCCCTTGCGGGCGCCGGGATCCGCAAGGCGAACCGAGACGAACTGCTCCGGGGAGAACCGGGGAACCGCGTGGAACTCAAGAGGACCGGCTGCACTGATCACGTCCCCGATGCGGAAGAGGCCCGGGTTGATGAGCCCGAGGATGTCACCCGGGTAGGCCTCGTCCACGATCTGCCGCTCCCGGCCGAAGAACATGTGGGGGTAGTTGAGCTTGATGGACTTCCTCTCCCGCACGTGCAGGGCGTCCATGCCCCGCTCGAAATGTCCCGAGACAATGCGGGCGAAGGCCACCCGGTCGCGGTGAGCCTTGTTCATGTTGGCCTGCACCTTGAACACGAAGGCCGTGAACGGTGCATCCGCCGCCACCTCGCCGCCGCCCGCCAACGGGCGCGGGCCTGGGGAGGGGGCGAGATCCAGGAATTCGTCCAGGAACTCGGCCACACCGAAGTTGTTCACGGCCGACCCGAAGAACATCGGCGACTGCTCGCCGCGCAGGAAGGCTTCCCGGTCGAAGCCGGGCAGGACGTGGTCCATGAGCTCCACGTCATCCTTGAGCTGCTGCAGCTCGGAGGGCGTGAGCAGGGCAACAATCTCGGGATCGTCCAGCCCGCCCTTCCCCGCCACCCGGGCCTTCTGGCCGGCCTTGGCCCGCTCGAAGACCTGGATCTGGCCGGTGGCGCGGACGTAGACGCCCTTGAAGTCGGGACCCGACCCGATGGGCCAGGTCATGGGCACGGCGTGGAGGCCGAAGAGCTCCTCCACTTCGTCAATGAGTTCCACCGGCTCTCGGCCGGGCCGATCCAGCTTGTTGACGAAGGTGAAGATGGGGAGGCACCGCTCCCGCGCCACCCGGAAGAGCTTCTTCGTCTGCTCCTCCACGCCCTTGGCGCAGTCCAGGAGCATCACCACGGAATCGGCAGCCGTCAGGGCCCGGTAGGTGTCCTCGCTGAAGTCCTGGTGGCCCGGGGTGTCCAGCAGGTTGATGGCCCGGCCCCGGTACTCGAACTGCATGGCGGCGCTGGTGACGCTGATGCCGCGCTCCTGCTCGATGCTCATCCAGTCGGAGTGGGCCGCGGCCCCGCCCTCCCGGGCCTTCACGGAGCCCGCCCGGTCAATGGCGCCGCCGTACAGCAGCAGCTTCTCCGTCAGCGTGGTCTTGCCCGCGTCGGGGTGGCTGATGATGGCGAAGGTGCGCCGCCGCTGGATCTCTTCTGGAAGGCCCATGGGAACCCGGAACAAAGAAAGGCGCGGCGGATGCCGCGCCTTTCAAGTCTAGCAGAGGCGGGCTACTTCTCTTCCACCACGGGGATCCGCATGCCGTAGAAGGAGCGCAGGACGAACACCATGGAAAGGACGAAGAAGACCAGAGCCGCGGTCAGGGCGGTCGCCCTGGGGAGGGTGATCGCGAGTTCCACAGCCAGGAGGCCGAACAGCGTGGTGAACTTGATGACGGGGTTCATGGCCACGGAGGAGGTGTCCTTGAAGGGATCACCCACCGTGTCGCCCACCACACAGGCATCGTGGAGAGCGGTGCCCTTGGCCCGCAGCTCGGTCTCCACGAGCTTCTTGGCGTTGTCCCAGGCGCCTCCGGCATTGGCCATGAAGATGGCCTGGTAGAGACCGAAGATGGCGATGGAGATCAGGTAGCCGATGAAGAAGTAGTGGTTCACGCAGGCAAAGGCCAGCGTGGAGAAGAAGACCGCCAGGAAGATGTTGAACATCCCCTTCTGGGCGTACTGGGTGCAGATCGCCACCACCTTCTTGGAATCCTCCACCGAGGCCCGCTCCGCCCCGGAGTCCAGCTTGATGTTCTGCTTGATGAACTCCACCGCACGGTAGGCCCCCGTGGCCACGGCCTGGCAGGAGGCGCCGCTGAACCAGAAGATCACCGCTCCGCCGGTCACGAGGCCGAGGAGGAAGAGGGGATTCAGGAGGGAGAGGCCCTCCTGCACCGGGGTCTGGCCGGGAATGAGGGGGGTCACGAGACCAAACCGGGCCGACAGCACCTGGATGATGGAGAAGATCAGGGTGGTGGCGCCGACCACGGCAGTCCCGATGAGCACGGGCTTCGCGGTGGCCTTGAAGGTGTTCCCCGCCCCGTCGTTCTCCTCGAGGAACATCTTGGCTTCCTCGAAGTTGGGCTTGAAGCCGAAGGTCTTCTGGATGTCCTGCTCGATGCCGGGCAGGGTCTCGATGGTGGAAAGTTCGTAGACGGACTGCGCGTTGTCCGTGACCGGACCGTAGGAATCCACCGCGATGGTCACGGGGCCCATCCCCAGGAAGCCGAAGGCCACCAGGCCGAAGGCGAAGATGGCCGGGGCGTCCATGAATCCGGCGAGGCCGTAGGTGGAGACGAAGTAGGCGGCGCCCATCAGGACGACGATGCAGAGCCCCATCCAGTAGGCCGAGAAGTAACCAGCTACGAGGCCGGAGATGATGTTCAGGGAGGCACCGCCCTCCTTGGAGGCCGTGACCACCTCGCGCACGTGTCCGGAATTCGTGGATGTGAAGGCCTTCACCAGTTCCGGGATCAGCGCCCCGGCCAGCGTGCCGCAGGTGATGATCGTGGAGAGTTTCCACCAGAGGCCGTCCGGCAGATTACTGATGAGGGCGTGAGACAGGACATAGGTCATGCCGATGGACACCACCGAGGTGAGCCACACCAGCGTCGTGAGGGGAACCTCGAAATTGAACTTCTCAGCGTTCCCGAAGCGGGCTCTGGACCACAGGCCGTTGATCCAGTAAGAGATGGCGGAGGTCACGATCATGCCGACACGCATGACGAAGATCCAGACCAGGAGGTGAACCTGGATGCGGGGATCATGCACGGCCAGCAGGATGAAGGTGATGAGGGCCACGCCCGTCACGCCGTAGGTCTCGAAACCGTCCGCCGTGGGGCCGACGGAATCCCCCGCGTTGTCGCCGACGCAGTCGGCGATCACGCCGGGGTTGCGGGCATCGTCCTCCTTGATCTTGAAGACGATCTTCATCAGGTCGCTGCCGATGTCGGCGATCTTGGTGAAGATGCCGCCTGCGATGCGGAGGGCGGCGGCACCCAGGGACTCGCCGATGGCGAAGCCGATGAAGCAGGGGCCGGCACTGTTCCCGGGGATGAAGAGCAGGATGGCGAGCATCAGCACCAGTTCCACGGAGATCAGCAGCATGCCGATGGACATGCCCGCCTGGAGGGGAATGGCCATGGTCGGATAGGGCTTGCCCTCAAGGCTGGCGAAGGCCGTGCGCGAATTCGCGAAGGTGTTGATCCGGATGCCGAACCAGGCCACCGACACCGATCCCAGGATGCCGATGATCGAGAAGAGCAGGATCACCACCACCTGGGGCCAGGACATGGGCGTGTGGGACAGGTACTTGAAGTAGGCGACGATGATCACCGCGATGAAGGCCCACAGGATCGCGATGAACTTGATCTGGGTGAGGAGGTAGGTCTTGCAGGTCTCGTAGATCAACTCGCTGATCTCGGCCATGGACTTGTGGACCGGGAGGTTGCGGATCTTCGAGTACTGCCAGAGGCCGAAGGCGATCCCCAGGACGCACACCACCAGGCCGCCCAGCAGCAGCTTGTGCCCGGTCATGCCGAAGAAGTTGCCTCCCAGTTCGGGGATCTTCAGCTCGGCCTCGCCCCCGGCGAAGGCCGGGCTCGCTCCGAGGAGGAGGGCCAGGGTGGCGGCACCCTTGACCAGGCGGTTCGGCGCCAGCGCACCGAGTATTCGTTTCATCGTCACCATCGTTGTCCTCCGGGTGGATCGGAAAGGGTTTCTGGAAGGTTCCATGTCAGCGGTCAGTTCATCGGCCCTGAACCAGTGCGGGGGCCCATGGGACATCTGCCCGGGTTTTGACGCTACTCTAGCCCGCTTGCGCCGCCCCCGGCAAGGCTCGATGGCTGGAAATCCCTTGAAATTCAGGTAAGATTAGCCTGGGGAAGGATCGGTTTCTTCCGGGATTTTGCGGCAGGACGCCGCCACCCAGTGGACTGGAAGGCATCGGCCGAGCCGGAACGGTGGTCCTGCTCTGCCTCCGCGGCGGCCCCCATCTTCGGTCCCCGGGGATTTTGGGCTTGGGTTTTCCTCTCGCGAGTGGCGATACTTGGGTCGGGTATGGCCGTGGCAGCCGTGCCTTTTGGCAAGCTGGCGAGTACGCGCGACGAGGAACTCCTCCGGCCCTTCCTCTGGCTGGAGGGCATTTCAATCGAGGCTTTTTTTCTTCAGGAGAGTACCTATGTCCGTTGCGGAACAGACCCTCGCCGGAGCCGGGGAGCGGAGCCCCGGCTTCATGGATTCCTCCGTCGGCCGCAAGGTCGTCATGGCCATCACCGGGATCGTCCTCTGGGGCTTCGTCACCGTCCACATGCTGGGCAACCTCACGGCCTACATGGGCGCCGAGGCCATGAACCACTACGCCGAGTTCCTGCACACCATGATCCACGGCATGGGCATCTGGGTCTTCCGCGCCGTGCTGCTCACGGCCGTCCTGCTGCACATCTGGGCTGCGACCAGCCTGACTCTCTCCAACCATGCCGCCCGGCCCGTCGGCTACCGCAAGCAGCAGCGCCAGTCGGCCACCTGGGCCTCGCGCTCCATGCGCTGGACCGGCGTGCTGCTGGGCATCTTCATCGTCTTCCACCTGCTGCACCTGACCTTCGGCACAGTGCATCCCGACTTCATCAAGGGCGACGCCTACCACAACTTCGTGACGGGCTTCCAGGTGCCCTGGGTCTCGGCCTTCTACATCGTCGCCCAGCTCTGCCTGGGCCTCCACATGTGGCACGGCGTCTGGAGCTTCACACAGACCCTCGGCTGGGCCCACCCCCGGTACAACGCGCTGCGCCGGAACTTCGCCACGGTCCTCACGGTGCTGGTGGTCGGCGTGAACATCTCGTACCCGATCGCCGTGCTCACCGGCATCATCCACTGACCTCCCGGAGCGCCACCATGGAACTCAATTCCCGCATCCCCGATGGCCCCATCGAGAAAAGCTGGGACAAGCACCGCTTCGACCTGAAGCTCGTGAACCCGGCCAACAAGCGCAAGTACAAGATCCTGGTCGTGGGCTCCGGCCTGGCCGGCGCCTCCGCAGCCGCCACCCTGGCCGAGCTGGGCTACGAAGTCGAGTGCTTCGCCTACCAGGACAGCCCGCGCCGCGCGCACTCCATCGCGGCCCAGGGCGGCATCAACGCCGCCAAGAACTACCAGAACGACGGCGACAGCATCTACCGCCTCTTCTACGACACGGTGAAGGGCGGCGATTTCCGCGCCCGCGAGGCCAATGTCTACCGCCTGGCCCAGGTCAGCGTGAACATCATTGACCAGTGCGTGGCCCAGGGCGTGCCCTTCGCCCGCGAGTACGGCGGCATGCTGGACAACCGCTCCTTCGGTGGCGCCCAGGTGAGCCGCACCTTCTACGCCCGCGGGCAAACCGGGCAGCAGCTCCTTCTCGGCGCCTACCAGGCCCTGGAACGCCAGATCGGCCTCGGCAAGGTGAAGATGTTCAACCGCCACGAGATGCAGGAACTGATCGTCGTGGACGGCGTAGCCAAGGGCATCGTGGTGCGCGACATGGTGACTGGGAAGGTCTCGTCCCACGTCGCCGACGCGGTCTGCCTCGCCACCGGCGGCTACGGCAACGTGTTCTTCCTGTCCACCAACGCCAAGGGCTGCAATGCCACGGCGGCCTGGCGGGCCTACAAGAAGGGCGCGGCCTTCGCCAATCCCTGCTACACCCAGATCCATCCCACCTGCATCCCCGTCACCGGCGACCACCAGAGCAAGCTCACCCTCATGTCCGAGTCGCTGCGCAACGACGGCCGCATCTGGGTGCCGAAGAAGAAGGAGGACTGCGGCAAGCCCGCCAGCCAGATCCCCGAGGAGGACCGCGACTACTACCTCGAGCGGAAGTATCCCTCCTTCGGCAACCTGGCTCCCCGCGACGTCTCCAGCCGCGCCGCCAAGCAGGTCTGTGATGAGGGCCGGGGCATCGGCAGCACGGGCCGGGGCGTCTACCTCGACTTCAGCGCCGCCATCGAGCGCCTGGGCGCCAAGAAGATCGAGGAGAAGTACGGCAACCTCTTCGAGATGTACGAGCGCATCACCGACGACAACCCCTACAAGACGCCCATGCGCATCTACCCTGCCAGCCACTACACCATGGGCGGCCTCTGGGTGGACTACAACCTCATGAGCACCATCCCGGGGCTCTTCGTCCTGGGCGAGGCGAACTTCTCCGACCACGGCGCCAACCGCCTGGGCGCCTCGGCACTCATGCAGGGTCTGGCCGACGGCTACTTCGTGATCCCCTACACCATCGGCGGCTACCTGGCCGGCGTGAAGCCCGGCACCCGCATCTCCGCCGACGATCCTGCAGTGAAGGCCGCCGAGCAGGCGGTGGAAGCCCGCACGAACCGCCTCGTCGGCATCGGCGGCAAGCAGACCCCCACCCACTTCCACCGCGAGCTCGGCAAGGTCATGTGGGAGTACTGCGGCATGGGCCGCAACGAGGCGGGCCTGAAGAAGGCGCTCGAGATCATCCCGCAAATCCGGGAGGAGTTCTGGAAGGACGTCCGGATCCCCGGGTCCGGCCAAGAGCTCAACCAGTCCCTGGAGATGGCCGGCCGCGTGGCCGACTTCCTCGAGGTCGGCGAGCTCATGTGCCTGGACGCCCTGGAGCGTCGCGAATCCTGCGGCGGCCACTTCCGCGAGGAATGGCAGACCGAGGAGGGCGAGGCCAAACGGGACGACGAGAACTTCTGCCACGTGGCCGCCTGGGAGCACAAGGGCGAGGGCGCCAAGCCCGTGCGCCACGTCGAACCGCTGAAGTTCGACAACGTCCATCTCGCCACCCGCAGCTACAAGTGAGGAGCGGAACATGGAAAAGCATCTGAACCTCACCCTCCAGGTGTGGCGCCAGAAGGACGCGATGTCCGAAGGCGAATTCGTCGAGTACCAGGCCAAGCACATCAGCACCGAGATGTCGTTCCTCGAGATGCTGGACGTGGTGAACGAGGAGATCATCCGCAAGGGAGAGGATCCCATCGCCTTCGACCACGACTGCCGGGAAGGAATCTGCGGCATGTGCAGCATGGTGATCAACGGCCGCCCCCACGGCCCGAAGGAGCGAACCACAACCTGCCAGCTCCACATGCGCAGCTTCGACGACGGGGACACCATTACCATCGAGCCCTGGCGCGCCAAGCCCTTCCCTGTGATCCGGGATCTCATCGTGGACCGCGGCGCCTTCGACCGCATCATCGCGTCCGGCGGCTTCATCAGCGTCCCCACCGGAGCCCCCCAGGATGCCAACGCCCTGCCGGTCTCCAAGCAGAACTCCGACCTCGCGATGGATGCCGCCGCCTGCATCGGATGCGGGGCCTGCGTCGCCGCATGCCCCAACGCCAGCGCCATGCTGTTCCTCTCCGCCAAGGTGAGCCACCTCGGGTACCTGCCCCAGGGCCAGCCCGAGCGCTATGGCCGCGTTCGGAACATGGTGTCCCAGATGGACGCCGAGGCATTCGGCACCTGCACCAACCACGGCGAGTGCGAGGCGGCCTGCCCCAAGGGCATCACCCTCGAGACCATCGCCCGCATGAACCGGGACTACATCAAGGCCAGCCTGACCTACCGTCCGGAGATTGCCTCCGGCGGTGCCGGCTGAACCGTTTTGCCTCCCTGGAGACGCCCGGCCCCCGCCGGGCGTCTTCGCATCAGAGGCCGTCTCCCCCCAGATGTGCCCGGGCCGTGGCCCTGAATCGCTCCCGGGCGAAGGCATGGTCCACCCGAGGCTCCGGATAGTCGAGTCGGCTCCTCAGGTCCCGCGGCGCCGTCCAGGGCTCATGGACAAAGGCCGCGGGACATCCCGCCAGCTCGGGCACCCAGCGCTTCACATAGCCGCCCTCCGGATCGAACTTCAGGCCCTGAGCCACTGGATTGAAGATGCGGAACCACGGCTGCGCATCGCAGCCGCAGCCGGCACACCACTGCCACCCGGCATCGTTCGACGCCCAGTCCCCGTCAGCGAGCCACTGCATGTAGTGCGCTTCCCCCAGCCGCCAATCCAGCAGGAGGTGCTTGGCCAGGAAGCTGGCCGCCACCATGCGGGCGCGGTTGTGGACGAACCCCTCGGCCCTGAGCTGCCGCGCCGCCGCATCCACCACGGGATACCCCGTGCGCCCCTCGCACCACGCCTCCCATGAAGCGGCGTCCTCGCGCCAAGGGAAGCCGGCGAAGCCGGAACGGAAGGGGCGATCCAGCAGCTCCGGCCACTCCCAGAGGAGGTGGTGGCTGAATTCTCGCCACAGCAGCTCGTTCAGGAACGGAGCCGCCCCAGCCCCACCCTGGTCCGCAACCGCCCGCCAGACCTGGCGGACGGACAGGGTGCCGAACTTCAGGTCGGCACTCAGGCGCGAGGTGCTTGGAAGGTCCATGCGATCCCGCTCCAGGCTGTAGCGCCCGAGGCGCTCCTGGAGGAAGACCGACAGGCGGGCCCGCCCGGCCCTGCTTCCGCCCGGCTGGAGCCGGGGATTGGGTCGCAGGCCGAGCGCCTCGAGGCTCGGGACCGGCACGAAGGGACCGGAGAGGTCCGGAGGCAGCGGAGGCAGGGAGGCCAGGGGCGGGAGGGGGCTGGACGGATCCAGGCGGGCCGCGCAGGCGCGGGCGAAGGGAGTGAACACCCTGAACATCCCGCCCTGCCCGGTCCGGACCGATCCGGGCGGCAGGAGCGTCTCCCCTTCGAGGCAGCGGAAGGGAATGCCCGAACGTCCCAGGGATTCCGCGATGCGGCGATCCCGCTCCCGACCGAAGGGCTCGACCCAGCGGCTGGCAAGGACCTGGTCCACGCGCCACTGGAGGGCGAGGCGGGGGAGCACATCCACGCTCCGTCCGGACACCAGCAGGAGGCGCGAGCCCAGGCCGGCGAGCTCGGACGCGAGGCAGGCCAGCGAGTCCAGGAGGAACTGCATCCGGTGGGGAAGACTCCGTGCCCGCTCTGGGGAGAAGAAGAATGGATCCACCACGAAGAGCGGGATCACCTCGCCCGACGCGGCGGCTTCCGCCAGGGGGGGATGATCCGCCACGCGGAGATCCTTGCCCCGGAACCAGACGAGGGAGCGCATCCGGGCTTCAGCCCTCGGCGCCGCTCTGGAGTGCAACCTGCCAGAGGCCGGACGGATCTGGATGGAGCAGCCAGTCGGAAACCAAGGGCCGGTGCGTCCAGGCTCCGAGGGCCAGCTCCTGGTCCAGCTGTCCGGCACCCCAGCCGGCATAGCCCAGGAAGAGGCGGTACCGGGCCCCTGGGTCCGCCAGGAGGGTTTCCAGGAGATCCTTGCGATGGCTCACGAAATGGGTGAAGTCCAGCACCGAGTCCTCGTCCTCGGGCAATCCCCCCTGCACGAGGAGAATGCCTCGCTGCGGGTCCACCGGGCCCCCTCGCCAGGCCGTGGCCTCGGAGGACCCCGCGAAGGTCATGCCGCCTTCCTCTGCGACCTGGGACAAGGGGATCGGCAAGGGGCGGTTCAGGACCAGCCCGAGGGCGCCCTCGTCGTCGAATTCCACCAGGAGCACGACCGCATGGAGGAAATTGGGGTCCAGGAGCGCAGGACTGGCCACAAGGAGACAGGGGGCTTCGGGACGCATGATGCGGATGATGATAGCCCGGATAGGCTGGAGGGATGCGCACCGTTCCTCCCTCCTTCATGGGCTCCCTCCGCGAGGGCCTCGGCCACCTCCGGCGGCATCCGGGTCTCGCGTTCACGCTCGCCCTGCTCGCCATGCTGCTGGGCCAGCTGGGTCCCGCCCTTGAACTGGCGGCGAAGGCCGGTTCGAACCCGGCCGTGCAGCCGCTGTTCGGCGCGGTGGGCCTGCTGCCCATGGAGATGTACGTGCTGCCCCGCCTCCAGGCCCGGCTGGATGCGAAAGGGCTGGATCCCGCCCAGAACCGCTACCAGGACTGGACACACACCTTCGACGCCCGCTGGCTGCCCGCCTTCGGGGTCCGCCTGCTCCTGAGCCTCCTGGTCGGCATGGGCCTGCTGGTGTTCATCCTGCCCGGGATCCTCCTGCTCACCCTCTTCGGATGGGCCCCGATGCGGGTGCTCCTCCGGGGCGACCGGATGGGCGAGGCGTTCCGGTGGAGCCGGACCGCCATGGTCCGCCACTGGCCCCGGGTCGTCCAGGCGATCATCGCCATGGCGGCGGTGCTGATGATCTACATGGGGGTCTCCACCGTCGTGCTGAACCACCTCCTGCCCGGCCTGAATCCCGACCAGGGACCGAGCGCGTGGCTGCGCCTGCGCCACCCCGCCTTCTGGGTGCTGGGCTTCATCGGGGGCCTGCTCAACCTCTGGCTCACCACCAGCCTCCTCGCCCTCTACCAGAGGCTGGAGGCGGCCGTTCAGGGCGCCTCGCCTTCCACATCCAGGTAGCCCGGGTCCTCGAGTTCCACCAGTTCGCCCGCCTCCAGCCTGGCCCGCTGGACCGCGTCGAGGCGGACCGTGGGCCATCGGGCATCGGTGCGGCTGTTGAAGAAGTGGAGGGAGGGTTCCGCAGCCTCGTAGTCCTCCCGCCGGCGCCAGAGGTGCACCCACCCCACGTGGTTGATCCGGGCCCAGACCTTCATGTGCAGGGTCCCCCGGAGGGCCCTGTCTGCCGCAGGACGGCGACACCATGCAGCACCAGGGGCCAGGCCAACTGGATCTGCTCCAGGGCGGCAGCGGGACGGCCGGAGAGGTTGAGGATGACCGTCCCCTCCGCGATCCCGCATATGGCGCGGCTCGCGAAGGCGAGGGGATGGCCGCCCTTGGCCCGGATCAGCTCGCAGACGCCCGGTGCCTCCCGGGTGATCACCCGGCGGGTGACCTCCGGGGTGGTGTCCCTGGCCCCGAACCCGGTCCCGCCGCAGGTGAGGACCAGCGGCACGTTCTCGGCCACCAGGCGGCGGAGATCAGCCTCGAGAGCGACAGGGTCGTCGGGCATGAGGGCGGAGGTGACGCCCTGGACGCCCTGGCCCTTGAGCCAGGCCGTGAGCAGGGGAGTGGACTCGTCCCGGTACTCGCCCCTCGCAGCCCGGTCGGACAGGGTGATGAGATGGACCCGTTCCATGGAGCGAGGATGCCACAATGGAGGCCTACCGAGGCACCCATGTCCCGACCCATCCGCCCAGGCTCCGCCCTCGGCCTCCTTGGCGGCGGCCAGCTGGGCCGCATGTTCACCCTAGCCGCGCGGAACCTGGGGTTCCGGGTGCATGCCCTGGATCCCGGGCACGACTGTCCCGCTGGCCAGGTGGCCGACCTTGAAATCCGGGCCGCCTACAACGATGTCTATGCCGCCCAGGCCCTCGCCCGGGGCGTGGATGTCGTCACCGTGGAGTTCGAGAACATCCCCGCCGAGACCCTGGAGGCCGTGGCCCAGGTGTGTCCCATGCGCCCCGGGGCCCACGTGCTCCACACCGCCCAGCATCGCCTGCGCGAGAAACGGTTCCTGGCAGAGTACGGATTCCCGGTGACGCCCTTCCGCGAGATCAACACCGAGACGGACCTTCGCGAAGCGGTGGAGGCCCTGGGGCTGCCCGCGGTGCTCAAGACCGCAAGCTTCGGCTATGACGGCAAGGGCCAGCAGAAGCTCGAAACCTCGGATCAGGTGCCCGGCGCCTTCGCCGCCCTCGCAGGCCAGCAAGGCATCCTCGAGGCCTGGGTTCCCTTCGAGCTCGAATGCAGCGTGGTCTGCGCCCGGGCATCCACCGGCGAGACCTCGGTGTGGGACGTGGCCGAGAACGCCCACCGCCACCACATCCTCGACACCACGGTCTTCCCCGCGCGCATTCCCGCGGGCGTGGCCGCCCGGGCGCAGGCCATGGCCGTCGCCATCGCCGAGGCCCTCGGCGTGACGGGCATGCTGACCGTGGAGTTCTTCCTGAAGGCCGGGGGCGACCTCCTGGTGAACGAATTGGCTCCCCGTCCCCACAACAGCGGGCACGCCACCATTGACGCCTGCGTCACCAGCCAGTTCGAACAGCAGGTGCGCGCGGTGTGTGGTCTGCCCCTGGGCGCCACCACCCTGCTGGAACCCGCCGCCATGGCGAATCTCCTGGGCGACCTCTGGCCGGAGAACGGCTTGCCCCACTGGGAGCGACTCCTCGCCCACCGGGACGTGAAGCTCCACCTCTACGGCAAGTCCGTGGCCCGTCCCGGGCGCAAGATGGGGCACCTCACCGCCCTCGCCGCCAGCCCCGAGGAGGCCCTCGCCAAAGTTCTTGCCGCCCGCGAGGCGTTGAAGGAGTAGGAACCTACCCTCGCAGGGAGACCCGAGGAACAGTCGGCGCGTCTGATGGGCTGGCGTCCATCTTCCCGCCACGCTTCAGCCGCTCCGCTTGGCAGGTCGGACAATGGCCCGCGCACGGCTAGGGGCAGGTCCAGGCGGATCCCGATTGAGAGGAGGTTCCAGAGGCAGGTAGTCCCACACCGTGCATGACCCAGGATGGCATGACCGAATTGGCCCAGGGATCCAAACGGAAACCGCCATGAGAGCGAGGCAGGGCCCTGAGAACAGCTTCTACCCACAATCAAGCACCCTGGGTATTGCGACCAGGCGATTCATGAAGGTAAGGCCGTCCTGACCTATTTTTCCGAGGCGCGAAGCACAACGATCTGGAATAATTCACAGCACTCGCCCCATAGGCGCTTGAGGAGGCATTGTGCGGATTGTTCCCGTCCTGGCCCTGGTCGCCCTTCAAGCTGCGTGTTCGATCTCACTCCCCTTCCAGAATCGCGTCTCCTATGAAGCCGTGGCAGAGGCCAAGGCTGCCAAGAAGGACGGCCCGGGGCTGTCGCTGAAATGGCTCCCAGCCTCATTCCCCGAGCGAGTGGACATCCAGGGCGCCTCCGGGTTCGTCGGGGGCGCAAGCCGAACCCGAATCCCCACTGGACCTGCCATCAGCCAGCGGGTGACGGAGTTGCTCGACGCTTCGTTGGGTCTGAAAGCCACGGGTACACCCTTGACCATCGAAGTCGTGAACGCCCACAGCACCTTCCAGTATTCAGCGGGCATGTTCAATATCACCCCGGCCATTGACCGGGCTGGCTGCACTTTCGAGGCCAAATTCACCCTCGGGACGAAGACCTGGACGAATACGTTCAAAGCGGAGAAGAAGGACCCAAAGATCGGAGG
>DAIDKC010000087.1 GCA_027451045.1 Holophagaceae bacterium
CCGATGGACGTGGAGGCCACCCTCTCCGCCCTGGAGCAGACCCTGGGCGGCGTCACGCCCCCGGCGGAGCCGGCGCCCTCCACCGCCACCATGCGCTTCACGCGGGAAGAGGTGATGGCGGCGATGGCCGAAGCGGCGGCCCCTGCCGAACCGACCGTCCAGGTCCGCGCGGACAGCCTGGCCCCGCCCGCCCCCGAGGCGCCCCGGGACAGCGCCGCCTCGGCCCCGACCCTCGCGACGGGCCCCTTGACCCTTCCCAGTCCCGATCCCGAACTGCTCCGCCTCAAGACCACCGACAGCGTCTACCCCGGGCTCACCATGGCCCAGCTGGTCCAGTGGGTGGAGGAGGGCCGCGTCCTCGAAGGCCACCTGGTGGCCCGCCAGTTCAGCGAGAACTGGATCGAGGCCTACAAGGTGCCCGGCCTCCGGCCAGTCTTCGAACGCCTCCGCCGGGAACGCACCGCCGCCCAGGCCGCACTCATGGAGACGCCGCCGCCTCCCCTGGAGACCGCGCCCATGAAGCGGGGCCTCTTCGGCGGCCTGTTCGGAGGCAAGAACTGACATGCAGCCCCTGCTCCTCGCCGCCCTCCTGGCCCTTCCCCAGGCCAAGGCCCCCCAGCCCGCTCCGGCGCCGGTTCCTGCGCCGGCCCAGGCCGAGCAGCCCCTCTCGTTCTACAGCACCCGCCTGCCCTTCCAGTGGAACGTCCTCATCCCCCTGGACATCAACCTGGACGGGCTGAGGGTGAACAGCATCTTCTTCGACGTGCGCAAGCCGGAATCCAACTTCTTCGGCCTGCTCAAGCACGCGGAGTTCGGCACCCGCGCCCAGCTCACCGTGACCAATACCAGCGGCTATGCCAAGGTCCCGGGATTCGCCGTGGCCGTGCTGGACAAGGACGGGCAGCTGCTGGGCGTGGCCTCCGGCGGCACCAAGTTCGGCACCATGCCCCCCGGGGACACCGAGACCTTCGACCTGAACTTCGACCAGGTCAAGGCGCGGCTGCCCAAGGGGGACCACTTCTACCTTTCCATCGAGCTTCGGAACTGACCCGGGTCCAGCCGTGCCGTTGCGCCCGCCGGGTTCCACGGCCCCCCTTGCGCATGTGGACCTGGGCCGGGCCCTGGTGGCCCTGCACCGGGGATGGATCACGCCCGAACGCTTCCGCGCTCTGGCCCGCCGGGAGCCCCGGGAAGGCGAAGCCCTGGAGTCCCTCCCGCTGACGCCCAGCCAGGCGGCCGAACTGCGCGGATCCACCGTGCTGCTGGCCTCCACGGACGCCCTGGTGCGCCTGTCGGAGGCCTCGGCGCAGGAGGATCCCGAGCTCCCCGGTCCGGGGGCCTGGATCGCCGGCCGCTACCGCATCCTCGAGGTGCATCGCGGGGGATTCGGCCGCGTCTGCATCTGCGAGGCGCGGCCAGCGGAGGCCTACGCCCGGGGGAACGCCCGGGTGGCCCTCAAGACGCCCCTGCACCACCGCCTGGTCGGCCCGGAGGCGCTGGAAGCCTTCCGGCGGGAGGCGGCCCAGTGGATCGCCCTCGGCGCCCACCCCAACCTCGTCCTCGCCTACGGCGTGGAGGAGCACCAGCGGCTGCCCTTCCTGGTGATGGAGTGCGTCGAGGGGGCATGCAGCCTCCACCAGGAGATCCAGGCGGGACGCATGAACTGGCTGCGCGCCCTGTGGATCGGCGTGGATGTGGCCCGGGGCCTGGCCTATGCCGAGCGGCAGCTGGACCTCGTCCACGGGGACCTCAAGCCCCTCAACCTGCTGCTCACGCCGGAAGGCTCGGTGAAGATCACCGACTTCGGGCTGTCCCTCTCCCGCGCCCTCGCCTCGGAAGCGGGCGGGACCGCCCTGGCGGGGACCCTCGGCTACCTGGCGCCGGAGATGTACGACGATCACCCTCAGCGGACCCACCGCACCGACGTCTACGCCTTCGGTACCACCCTTTTCGAGGCCGTCACGGGACGCCTGCCCTTCCCCGAGGACCGGCCCTGGATGAACCGGGTCCAGGCGCCTCCGGCTCCCCGGGACTGGGATCCCGACCTGCCGGCCCCCTTCGCCGATCTCATCCTCGGCTGCCTGGCCCGCGACCCGGAGGCCCGGCCCGCCGGCTTCCTGGAGCTCGTGCCCGCCCTGGAGGCGCTGCACCACCGGCTCCAGGGCACGGCGCCGCCGTTCTCCCCCGCGCCCGACGCCCCCGCCCGGGCCGACGGCCTGGCCAACCTGGCCAGCTCGTGGATCCACCTCGACCGCCTGGACGCGGCCGAGGAGGCCGCCCGGCAGGCGCTGCGCCTCGATCCGGGCCACTGGAAGGCCCTCTGCGCCCTGGGGAGTGTGTGCCTGCGCCGGGGGGATGGTCCGGGCGCCCTCGCCCGGTTCGCGGCGGCCCACCGGGAGGCCCCGGAGGAGGTGGTGCCCCTGGCGAACGCCGCCCTGGCGGCCTGGGAGAGCGGCGATGCCGCGGCCAGCGCCCGCTGGCTGGAGGAGGCCCTGCTGCGATGCCTGGCGCGGGACCGCTTCGCGGAACTCGAGGCCGTCTCCCTCCTGCTGGTCGAGCAGGCCGAGCCCGCCCAGGCCCTCGCTCTGATGGACCGGATCCTGGAGGAGGATCCCGCGGCGGTGATGACCTGGAACAACCGCGCCATCCTCCTGCGCCGGCTTGGACACCCCGACGCCGCCCTGGAGAGCACGGCGCGGGCCCTGGCCGTCAACCCCCTCTATGCCAAGGCCTGGAGCAACCGCGCCACGGCCCTGGTGGAGCTGGACCGGCTGGAGGAGGCGCTGGAGGCCTCCGGACGGGCGCTCGAACTGGATCCGCGCCTGGCAGGGGCCTACGCGGCCCGGACGGCGGCGTTGGCAGGCCTGGAGCGGTGGCCCGAAGCACGGGCCTGCCTGAGGGACGGGCTCCGGATCCTGCCGGGCAACCCGCTGCTGCTGCGGGCGGAGCAGGCCTACGGCTAGGCCAGCCGCCGGGCGAGGGGACGGATGAGCGCCCGCCGCACCCAGGCCCGCACCCGCGGGCGGGATGCGATCCACCGGGCGAGCGGGGGGGAGAGGGTCTCGTAGAGGGCGATGGCCCGGCGGCCGGCGAAGCTGGGCCTCAGGCGCCGCTCCCGGAAGGCCCGGAGGGCCTCCACCTCCCAGGCGTCCGCCGATCCGCAGGCCGCGGTGGCGATGAAACAGGGCTTGGGCTTGGCCTTCGCCGGCTCCAGGGGATAGGGGGCCAGGGTCTCCCGGCCCTGCTGGTGGAGCAGGATCCTGCGGCAGCCGGGGGTCCGACGGGCCCTCCCGAGTCCCTCCAGCCGCTGGCTCCGCGCGGGCTCGCCGACGGGAGCCCCGCTCCAGTCCAGGTCGCCGATCACCCAGAGGCCGGAAAGGGGAGGCGGGCGGTAGCCGTTCTCCGTCCGGGCCGCGATCTGCTCCCAGGTGCCGAAGCGCACCGGGGGCTGGAGGATCATCATGGAGAGGTAGTCCAGGTTCGCCCCCGCCTCGGCAGCCCCGTCGGAGGCCAGGTAGAGGATCCCCTTCATCCCGTCCTGGAGGGTCACCTCCAGCAGGGGCAGAATGCCCAGGAAGACCACCACGGACTTCCTCGCATCCGGCTCCAGATCCACCGCCAGCTCGACGTTCTCGGCCTGCCGCTGCGCGATCCAGTCGGCCATGAACCGTCCGATCGCCGCCACCTCCGAGGGGCGGAGGGGACCGACGGGCTGCCCTCGGAGCTCCACGGCCTCCCCCCGGTTCCGGACGGCGGCCAGGTAGCCGAGGGCGGCCCCGAGGGCGTCGGGATCAGGCACGGCCGGGGCCTCTGTCAGCGCCCCGGTCGGCCCCGGGCGGGCAGGGCTGCCGGCAAGGGCCGCGGGGGCTCAGTTCGCCTCCTGCTCGCGGTAGTGGGCAAGCAGCTCGGCGGGCGTGACCGTGGCCGTCCCGACCTTGGCCACCACGAGGCCCGCCGCGGCGTTGGCCAGCATGGCCGCCTCGCGCCAGTCCGCCCCCGCGCCGATGGCGGCGCTGAAGGCGGCGATGACGGTGTCTCCCGCCCCACTGACGTCGAAGACCTCCCGCGCCTCGGTGGGGATCATCCAGGGCGCGGTGTGGTCCCCGTCCGGGGCGAAGAGGGCCATGCCCCGCTCGCTGCGGGTGACCAGCAGGCCCCGCATGCCCAACTCCGCCATGAGGGCGCGCCCCGCCTGGGCCACCTCCTCGTCGCTGCGCGCGGGCTGGTGCGCCAGCTCCGAAGCCTCCTTGGTGTTGGGCGTCATGAGGGTCGCGCCCCGGTAGAGGGCCTTGTGCTCGGGCTTGGGATCCACGATCCAGGGCATCCCCTTGGCGCCGCAGAGCTCGCGCACGGTGTCCATCACGGGCCCGCAGACCACGCCCTTCGCGTAGTCGGAGATGACCAGGGCCGAGCACTCCTCCACGGCGCGGGCCAGGCGGTCCCTCAGGCCCAGGAGCACCGCCGCCTCCGGAGGGCCCGGCTCCTCCCGGTCAATGCGGAGCATCTGCTGCTGCTGCCCGATGACGCGGGTCTTGATGATGGTGGGCCGGGTGGGGTCCAGCACCAGGCCGGAGATGGAGATGCCGAGACGGCCGAGGAGTCCCAGCAGACGGTCCCCCGCGGCGTCCTTCTGGAGGGTCCCCATGAGCATCGGTTCGGCACCCAGGGCCTTCAGGTTCGCCGCCACGTTGGCGGCACCCCCCAGCACGGCCTGCTCGCGGGCCACGCGCACCACCGGGACCGGCGCCTCCGGCGAGATCCGGTTCACCTCGCCGAAGAGGTACTCGTCGAGCATGACGTCGCCCAGCACGGCCACCTTCCGGCCCGCCAGGCGCTGGAGGAGGGATTCGGCATGGGGTCGGTCCAGTCTCACAGATCCACCTTCCTGGCGTGGTCCACCAGCATCACGGGGATGCCATCCTCGATGGGATACAGCAGTCCGCACCTCTGGCAGTGCAGGCCCTCCAGCTGCTCCACGAGATCACCGTGGCAGGCCGGGCAGCAGAGGATCTCCAGAAGACGCGGATCGAGCGGCATGGGGACACGCTATCAGTTTTCGCCCGGCCTCGCCGGAGGGAAATGCGCCCGCACGGGCCAGCCAGGAGGCCTCCTGGTCCCGTTGGGCTGTCCCCACCGTCTCTGCACCGCCACCTGATCGTCGCGGCCGTACAGGTGAAGAAGGGGCTCCATGACGACATGGCCTTCAAGCAGGCCAGCCACGGGCCCCAGGCCTGAGCCCAGGCAGGGCGCCGCCCAGCGCGGGCCCGACCGGCCCGGCTCCCTGTGACCCTCATCCCATTTGGCGGCTCGACCCCGGGCGGGCCGGATGCCTTGCGTTATGGTACACCTCCCGGCCGGCGACGGCCGGTCCGGAGCCTGCCATGGACCTGAAGCGCACCTTCATTGACTTGATGCCCGCCCCCTTCGTGCGGTTCGCCGCGGCGCCCTACGTGGCGGGAAAGAGCCTGGCCGTGGAAGTGGCCAAGGTGGACCAGCCCCAGAAGGAGTTCGGCCTGCACTCGACGGTGGACCTGCTGGGCGAGGAGGTCTTCAAGCGCGAGGATGTCGAGGCCACCGTGGCCGTCTACATGCGCATCATCGAGGCGGTGAAGGACCGCCCCTACGCCTCCATCAGCCTCAAGCCCACCCAGCTGGGCATGAACGAGAGCGAGGACTACGCCCACGCCAACCTCCGCCGGGTGGTCGCGGCCGCCGCCGCCCACGGCATCCACATCACCGTGGACATGGAGGACCACACCTTCACCGACGCCACCCTCCGGATCTTCAAGAGGCTCCGGGACGAGTTCGACAACGTCGGCATCGTCCTGCAGAGCCGCCTCTTCCGCACCGCGGAGGACATCAAGAACCTCCATGCCAAGCCCTGCAAAGTCCGCATCTGCATCGGCATCTACCGGGAGCCCGCCGACATCGCCCTCCAGGAGAAGCCGGACATGAAGGAGAAGCTCTTCGAGTACGTGGGCCTGCTCCTCGACCACGGCCACTACCCCGAGATCGCCACCCACGACGAGCCGCTGGTCCGACGCTGCCTGGCCTACCTGGAGCAGCGGGGCGTCCCCACCGGCAGGTTCGAGTTCCAGATGCTGCTGGGCGTGCCCCGCACCGCGATCCAGCAGGAGATCGTCAAGAAAGGCCACGTCATGCGCCTCTACGTGCCCTTCGCCGAGGAGTGGCAGTACGCGATCCACTACCTCAAGCGCCGCCTGGCCGCCAATCCGATGATGGCGATGTACGTGCTGAAGAACCTCTTCAGCCGATAACCCGGGCCGTACGCCAGAAGCGGGGCGCCCCAGGCGCCCCGCTTCCCGTTCCGGCTGGCGCCTACTTCAGCGCCTTCGCCGCCAGTTCCAGCACGTCGGTGGTGGCCACCTGCTCGTGCCCGGTCTCGCCGGCGGCGTTGCTCAGCATGACGTTGCAGAAGGGGCAGCCCACGGCGATGGTGCCGGCCTTTGTTTCCAGGGCCTGCTCGAAGCGCTCGTGGTTCACCCGCTTGCCCAGGTGCTCCTCCAGCCAGAAGCGCCCGCCACCCGCGCCGCAGCACATGGTGGCCTCGCCATGCTTCTCCATCTCCGTGAGCTTCACGCCGGGGATGGCGTCGAGAATGGCCCGGGGCGCCTCCACCTGGCCGTTCACGCGGCTGAGGTAGCACGGATCGTGGTAGGTGAGGTCCACCTCCACGGCCTGCTCGAGCTTGAGCTTCCCTTCGGCCAGGAGCTTGGCCACCAGCTCGGTGCCGTGCACCACCTCGAACTCGCCGCCGAAGGCCGGGTACTCGTTCTTGAGGGTGTTGAGGCAGTGGGGGCAGTTGGTGACGACCTTCTTGACGTTGTGGCCCTTGAGGGTCTCGATGTTGGCCTCGGTGGCTGTCTGGTAGAGGTACTCGTTGCCCAGGCGCCGGGCGGATTCGCAGGTGCAGCTCTCCTCGGTGCCCAGGATGGCGAAGGAGACTCCGGCGGCCTTGAGCAGCTTCACCAGGGACTTGGACACCTTCTGGCCCGCGGCGTCATAGCTTCCGGCGCAGCCCACCCAGAAGAGGTACTCGGCGTCCTCCACCTCGGCCATGGTGGGCACCTCGAGGCCCTCGGCCCACTTGGCACGGTCGGCCTGGGGCAGGTTCCAGGGGTTGCCCTGGCGCTCCATGCCCTTGAAGGCCGTCTGTGCCTCGGTGGGGAAGTCGCTCTCCTCCAGCGTGAGGTAGCGGCGCATGCCCACGATCTTGTCCACGAAGCTGATCTGCAGCGGGCAGGCCCACTCGCAGTAGCCGCATGTGGTGCAGGCCCAGATGGTGTCCTGGCTGATCCAGCCCCCCAGGTCCTCCTTCTTCCAGGGGGCATGGTCCTCATCCCGCTTCCAGAAGGATCCCTCCGGCACCGGTCCGCCGATGAGCTTGCGGTCCTCGGGCACCGGCTGGTCCTGGCCCATCTGGTCGAGGGGCGTGGCCTTCAGGTAGTCGCGGAGGTCGTTGCCGAAGACCTTGGGCCGCAGCGGCTTGCCGGTCAGGGTGGTGGGGCAGTGCTCCAGGCAGCGTCCGCATTCCACGCAGGTGTAGAAGTCCAGCATCTGCTTCCAGCTGAAGTCCTGGATGCGGTTGATGCCGAAGTGCTCCGCCTCCAGGTTCATGGGCTTCAGGTTCCGGGCAGGCTCCAGCTCCCGGAAGTAGACGTTGAAGACCGACGTGAAGACGTGGAAGTGCTTGGAGTAGGGCAGGAAGTTGGCGAAGGCGTAGAGCGTGGCCAGATGCAGCCACCACGCTGCCTTGAAGAGGACCATCAGACCCGTGCCGCTCAGGCCCCCCAGCCAGCCGGCCACAAGGCTCCCCGCCGGGGACCAGCCGGCCCAGGCCGGGTGGTGAAGGGCGATGTAGGCCCCGTCAGCCAGCAGATCCGTCACCATCAGCGTACCGATGAGGCTCAGCGTCGCCCAGGCGTCCGCGGAGTTGTCCAGGCGCCAGGGCTTGAGCACCAGGCGCCGGAAGGCGGAAAGGGCGAGGCCCAGCAGCACCAGCACCTCGAAGATGTCCTTCGTGGCCTGGTAGGCGAGACCGAAGCGCCCCAGGGCTTCCGTCATGTGGAAGGCGGGCACCAGGCCCTCGACGATGAGCCCCACGGAGCGCAGGGACAACACGACGAAGCCGTAGAAGATCAGCACGTGGTAGAAGCCGGCGTACTTGTCCCGCAGGAGCCGCTTCTGGCCGAACACCAGGACGAAGACCCCCTTGAGGCGCTCCCAGGGGCGGTCGAAGCGGTTGTCGGGCAGGCCGGCCCGGAAGGTGGCCAGGCGCGCGCGGATCGTCCGGGCGAACAGCCCGGCCGCCACCAGCGTCATCAACCAGAACAGTGCGGTTTCCAGGGCCTTCATGGAATGCTCCCTCCAGGAACCCGGCGGCCCCAGCCGGGTGCCGTGAAGCCTCCCGCTGGGTTCCGTTCACCCGTTTGTCAGGTATGCCGTGCTCGAACGGACAGTGTAGCCATGGCCATGACAAACTGAAGGCCCGACCTGGAGTCAGCCTTGGCCTCCTCCGATTTCCGATTCCAAGCCGCCGTGGCCCGCCCCCTCTCGGTGGTGTTCCGGCGGGGCGGGGCCTGGGAGGGCCACGACTACACGGTGGAGGTGGTGGCGGAACGGGAGGGTCTCGACCCCTTCGACGTGGTGATGGACTTCCGCGACCTGGAGGCGGCCCTGGACCGGGCCCTGGCCCCCCTCCAGGGCCGCCTCCTGGAGGACGCGGGGCTCGCCGGCCCCCTGGAACTGGCCGGCAGGCTCCTCTCGGACCTGGCCGTCCATGTGCCCGCGCCGGCCCGGCTGGCGGAGGTGGCCCTCACGGACGGCCGGGGACGGCGCCTGGCGGTCCAGGCGGGATGAGCGGGAACGCCCGGCCTCCCCGCCGCATCCAGGCGGCATGAGCATGAAGCCCTGGGTCCCCCTCGCCGCCCTCGCCCTGGCCCTCTCGCCCCTGGCCGTGGTCCATCCGGTTCGAGTGGAGGGCCGGAGCATGGAGCCGACCCTCCACAACGGCGACCTCCGCTGGGAACTCCGGGCCTGGGCCAGCCACGCGCCCCGGCGCGGGGAGGTCTGGGTGGTGGCCGCCCCCGGCGGGACGTCCGTGAAGCGGGTCCTGGGCCTGCCCGGGGATACGGTCAGCTGGGACGGGCCCGACCTCCGGGTGGACGGGCGGACGCTGGACGAGCCCTGGGTGACCCATCCCGAGCGGGGGGGGACCGGGTCCATGGCCTGCGGCAGCGGCTACCTCTTCCTGGGCGACAATCGGCCCGTGAGCTGCGACGGCCGGGAGTGGGGCCCCCTTCCCGCGCGGTGTCTGGTGGGCCGGATCCTCTGAGGACGGGGCCTCCCGGGGCCCGGCCCCGCTGCCTTTGGGCTACGCTGGAAGCCGGGAGATCCGATGGACCGACTGGTGATCCAAGGTGGCCAGCCCCTGCGGGGCCGCATCCGCGTGTCCGGGGCGAAGAACGCGGCCCTGCCCTGCCTGGCGGCCTCGCTGCTGACGCCGGAGCCCGTCCTCCTGTCCAACCTCCCGGCGGTGGCGGACATCCGAACCATGGTGAAGGTGCTGCAGGCCCTGGGCACCGAGGCGGCGCTGGAACCCGAAGGCGAGGGCTTCGAGCTGAAGGCCCGGCTCGCCTGCGGCGGCAGCGAGGACCCCAAGGCCCCCTACGAGCTGGTGAAGACCATGCGGGCCTCCATCCTCGTGCTGGGGCCGCTGCTGGCCCGGTTCGGCCAGGCCACGGTGAGCCTCCCCGGCGGATGCGCCATCGGGGCCCGGCCCGTGAACCTCCACCTGGAGGCCCTGGAGCGCATGGGCGCGGTGATGGAGATCAGCCACGGCTACATCCACGCCACCCTGAAGGGGCGCCTGAAGGGCATTGACCACACCTTCGAGAAGGTGAGCGTGGGCGCCACAGAGAACCTCCTCATGGCCGCGACCCTGGCGGAGGGGACCACCGTGCTGCGGAATGCGGCCCTGGAGCCGGAGATCGGGGATCTCGCCCACATGCTGGCGGGGATGGGAGCCCGGATCGAGGGGATCGGCACGGGCACCCTCACCGTCACGGGCGTGGCGCGCCTGCATGGCTGCGAGCACGCCGTGATCCCGGACCGCATCGAGGCCGGCACCTTCCTCTGCTCCGTGGCCGCCGCCTGCGGGGACGTGGTGCTGGACCGCTGCGAGCCGGACCACCTGCGGGCCCTGCTCGACCTGCTCGAGCGGGCCGGCTGCGTGCTCACGGAGCGCGAGGGCCAGGAGGGGCGCCAGCTCCGCATCCAGCGCGAGTGCGGGCAGAAGCTCCACTCCAAGGACATCGTCACCCAGCCGTTCCCGGGCTTCCCCACGGACCTCCAGGCCCAGGCCATGGCCGTGATGACCCAGGCCACGGGCATCAGCGTGATCAACGAAGGCATCTTCGAGAACCGCTTCCAGCACGCCATGGAGCTGGAGCGCCTGGGCGCCAACCTCCGGGCGGAGGGGCACCGGGCCATCGTCGCGGGGCCGTCCGAGCTGACCGGCTGCACCGTCATGGCCACGGACCTCCGCGCCAGCGCCGCCCTGGTCATCGCCGGGCTCGTGGCCTCCGGGGAGACGGTGGTGGACCGCATCTACCACCTCGACCGCGGCTATGCCGGCCTGGAAAGGAAGCTCCAGGGCGTCGGCGCCCGCATCCAGCGCATCGGCGGCGGGAAGGTCTAGGCCCGGCCCCGCAGGACCGGCCTCCCGGGCGGGGGCTTAACACAATCCTTATGGCCGGAGGCGCACCTTAACCCCGCCCTAACGCCGCCGGTCCGAGGCTGGTCTGCGCCGCCGGATCGGCGAGGAGGCATCATGCGCATCCAGATGCCCTGGTTCCCGCCTCTGGGGTTGCTGACGGCCCTCTTTGGCTCCCGGACGGCCCGCATGCACGCCAAGGACGGGGGACGCCACGGCGTCGAGGCGTTCGTCCTCCTGGCACTCGCCTGGTTCCCGATGCTGGTCTGGCTCCTCGTCCAGCTCCCTTTCGTGGAGAAGTGACCGTGACGCCCACCCTCCTCGTCGCGCTGCTCCTGGCCATGGGACTCCTGGCCTACCTCTCCTTCGCCCTGCTGAAGCCGGAGAAGTTCCAGTGAGGCCGGGACCGGGGAGCAGGCCCGTCAAGTGCCATGCAGCCCCGAGGGGCCGCCGAACCGGAGGTGAGGCATGAGCCACGCCTGGACCCAGAACATCCTCCTCCTGCTGGCCTTGCTGGCCCTGGCGCCGCCGCTGGGGGCCTTCATGGCCCGGGTGCTGGAAGGGGAGCGGACCTTCCTCCACCCCGTGCTCGGCCCCCTGGAGCGGGGGCTGCTGCGGCTCATGGGGGTGCAGCCGGACCAGGAGATGGGCTGGGCCGCCTACGCCGGATCCATCACCCTGATCAAGCTCCTGGGCGTGGCCGCCGTATTCGCCCTGATGCGCACGCAGGCCTGGCTGCCCCTGAATCCCGAGCACCTGGCCAACGCTCCGGCCGCCCTCTCCCTCAACACGGCCGTGAGCTTCGCCACCAACACCAACTGGCAGGCCTACGCAGGGGAGACGACCCTCAGCTACCTGGCCCAGATGCTCGGCCTCACGGTCCAGAACTTCGTCTCCGCCGCCACGGGACTCGCAGTGCTGGCGGCCCTGGTTCGCGGCATCCAGCGGCGGAGCGCCGCGGGCCTGGGGAACGCCTGGGTGGACGTGGTGCGGAGCGTGGTCCTCATCCTGCTGCCCCTGTCC
The DNA here is from genome assembly GCA_027451045.1 of Holophagaceae bacterium. Classification (GTDB taxonomy): domain Bacteria; phylum Acidobacteriota; class Holophagae; order Holophagales; family Holophagaceae; genus Geothrix. Next base: position 11,759 of record DAIDKC010000087.1, read on the forward strand.
TTCGTGTTCGCGCTGGTGCTCATATCGCAGGGTGTCATCCAGAACCTGGCGCCCTACGTCCACACGGCCTCGGGGCAGGTGCTGGCCATGGGACCGGCGGCCTCCCAGGTGGCGATCAAGATGCTGGGGACGAACGGGGGCGGATTCTTCGGGGCCAACGGGGCCCACCCCTTCGAGAACAGCACGCCCCTCTCGAACTTCCTCCAGAGCCTCGCCATCCTCCTCATCCCTGCCGCCCTCTGCCTCACCTATGGCCGCATGGTACGGGATCGCCGCCAGGGCTGGGCCCTGCTGGCCGCGATGACCCTGATCTTCGTGGGATCCCTGGCGGTGTGCACCCACGCCGAGTGTGCCGGGAATCCCGCCCTGGCCCGCCTGGGGGCCTGCCAGGTGGCCAGCCGCGACCCGGGGCGGGAGCAGCCGGGCGGGAACATGGAGGGCAAGGAGCTGCGCTTCGGCCCCGGGGCCTCGGCCCTCTGGGCCACCGCCACCACTGCGGCCTCCAGCGGCTCCACCAATGCCTCCCTGGATTCCTTCACCCCCCTGGGCGGCCTGGTGCCCCTGTGGCTCATGCAGCTGGGGGAGGTGGTCTTCGGGGGCGTGGGCTCGGGCCTCTACGGGATGCTGATGTTCGTGCTGGTGGCCGTCTTCATCGGTGGCCTCATGGTGGGGCGCACGCCGGAGTACCTGGGCAAGAAGGTCGAGGCCTTCGAGATGAAGATGGCGTCCCTCGCCATCCTCCTGCCCTGCGCGGCCGTGCTGCTGGGCACGGCGGTGTCGGTGCTGGTGCCTTCCGCTGTGGCGTCCGTGAGCAATCCCGGCCCCCACGGCTTCACCCAGATCCTCTACGCCTGGAGCAGCGCCGCGAACAACAACGGGAGCGCCTTCGCCGGCCTCGCCTCGGACACCCGCTTCTACAACCTCGGCCTGGCGGTGGCCATGCTCCTGGGCCGGTTCGGCGTGATCTGGCCCGTGCTGGCCCTGGCGGGCTCCCTGGTGCGGAAGAAGCACACGCCGGAGGGGCCCGGAACCCTGCCCACCCATACCCCGCTCTTCGTGGGCGTGCTGGTGGGGGTGGTGCTGCTTGTGGGCGCCCTGACCTTCATCCCCGCCCTCGCCCTGGGGCCCATCGCCGAGCAGTTGGCGCTGCGCTGACGGAGGAGACCCCCATGACTTCCCGCTCGCGCAAGGATCTCCAGGCCCGCCCCCTCTTCGAGCCCGGCATCGTCCGGCGCGCAGCCCTCGACGCCGTCCGCAAGCTGAACCCCCTCCACCAGCTGCGCAATCCCGTCATGTTCACCGTGTGGATCTGCAGCGCCTTCACCACGGGCCTCTGGATCCAGGCCCTGGGCGGACACGGCGAGGAGCGGCCCGGCTTCATCCTGGCCATCGCCCTGTGGCTGTGGTTCACCCTGCTCTTCGCGAACTTCGCCGAGGCCATGGCCGAAGGCCGGGGCAAGGCCCAGGCCGATGCCCTGCGGCGGGCCAAGAAGGACGTGCGGGCCCGCCGCCTCCTCGGCCCCGACCGCGCCGGCCCCGCCGAGCAGGTGGGCGCCTCCGAACTTAGGATCGGCGATCTGGTGCTGGTTGAGGCGAACGAGACCATCCCCGGCGACGGGGAGGTGGTGGAGGGTGTGGCCTCCGTGAACGAGAGCGCCATCACCGGGGAGAGCGCCCCGGTCATCCGCGAGAGCGGGGGCGACCGATCGGCGGTCACCGGCGGCACGCTGGTACTTTCGGATTGGCTGGTGATCCGCGTCTCCGCGAACCCTGGCGAGAGCTTCCTGGACCGAATGATCGCCATGGTGGAGGGCGCCAAGCGCCAGAAGACGCCCAACGAGATCGCCCTGGACATCCTCCTCGCGGGCCTCACGATCATCTTCCTCCTGGCCACGGCCACCCTGCTCCCCTTCTCGGGATTCAGCGTGCGGGCCGCAGGGCAGGGCCATCCGCTCGGCCTCACGGTGCTGGTAGCGCTGCTGGTCTGCCTCATCCCGACCACCATCGGAGGACTCCTGAGCGCCATCGGCATCGCGGGCATGGACCGGATGATCCAGGCCAACGTCATCGCCACGTCGGGCCGGGCCGTGGAGGCCGCCGGCGACGTGGACGTGCTGCTGCTGGACAAGACCGGCACCATCACCCTCGGCAACCGCCAGGCGGTGGCCTTCCTTCCCGCCGAAGGCGTGGAAGCGCAGGAGCTGGCGGATGCCGCGCAGCTCTCGTCGCTGGCGGACGAGACGCCGGAGGGGCGGAGCATCGTCGTCCTGGCCAAGGAGCAGCACGGCCTGCGGGAGCGCGAAGTTCACGCCCTCGACGCGCACTTCATCCCCTTCGCCGCCCAGACCCGGATGAGCGGCGTGATCCTGGGCTCCCGGGAAATCAAGAAGGGGGCCGCGGATGCGGTGGAGGCCTTCCTCCAGGCCCAGGGCGGGCACCTGCCGGAGAGCCTCCGGCGCACCGTGGAGGCGGTGGCCACGGGGGGCGGCACGCCCCTGGTGGTGGCCGAGAAGACGGAGGCCGGCTCCCGGGCCCTGGGCGTCATCCACCTCAAGGACATCGTCAAGGGGGGCATCCGCGAGCGCTTCGCGGAGCTCCGCGGCATGGGCATCAAGACCGTGATGATCACGGGCGACAACCCGCTGACCGCAGCCGCCATCGCGGCGGAAGCGGGCGTGGACGACTTCCTGGCCCAGGCCACGCCCGAGGCCAAGCTGAAGCTGATCCGCGAGTACCAGGCGGGTGGCCGGCTCGTGGCGATGACGGGGGACGGCACCAACGATGCGCCCGCCCTGGCCCAGGCCGACGTGGCGGTGGCCATGAACAGCGGCACCCAGGCCGCCAAGGAGGCCGGGAACATGGTGGACCTGGATTCCAACCCCACGAAGCTCATCGAGATCGTGGAGATCGGCAAGCAGATGCTCATGACCCGGGGCTCGCTGACGACCTTCAGCATCGCCAACGACGTGGCGAAGTACTTCGCCATCCTGCCCGCGGCTTTCGTGGGCATCTACCCGGCCCTGGGCGTCCTCAACGTCATGGGTCTCCACAGCCCCGAGAGCGCCATCCTCTCGGCAGTCATCTTCAACGCCCTCATCATCGTCTTCCTCATCCCCCTGGCCCTGCGGGGCGTGGCCTACCGGCCCCTGGGCGCCGCGAGGATCCTCCAGCGGAACCTCCTCGTCTACGGCGCCGGAGGCCTGGTGGTGCCCTTCCTGGGGATCAAGGCCATCGACTGGCTCCTCGTCACCCTCCACCTCGTCGCCTAGCGCTCCCATGAACCACCAACTCCGCCCAGCCCTCGTCTCCTTCCACGGCCTCTCGGTCCTCACCGGGCTGGCCTACCCCCTGGCCCTCACCGGCCTGGCCCGGGTCCTCTTCCCGCGCCAGGCCAGGGGAAGCCTCATCCTGAAGCACGGCCAGGTGATCGGATCGTCCCTCATCGGGCAGTCCTTCACCGCGCCCGGGGACTTCTGGGGCCGCCCCTCGGCGACCCAGCCCGTGCCCTACGACGGGGCCGCGAGCGGCGCCTCGAACCTCGCGCCCAGCGCGCCGGCACTGGCCGAGGCGGTCCGGGCTCGCATCGCCGCTCTGCGCGCGGCCGATCCCTCCGCCACGGGCCCGGTGCCCGGGGACCTGGTCACGGCCTCCGGCAGCGGCCTGGATCCGGACATCAGCCCGGCGGCGGCCTACTTCCAGGTGCCCCGCGTCGCCCGGGCCCGGGGCCTGGACCCGGCGAAGGTCCGGGCCCTCGTGGCGAGGCAGGTCCAGGATCCCCAGTTCGGTGTCCTCGGCGAGCCGCGGGTGAACGTCCTGGAACTGAACCTGGCCCTGGATGCGATGCGCTAACGTACCCCCATGGATCCTCGACGGCCCGATCCCGACGAGCTGCTCCGGCAGGTGCAGGAGGAGGAGGCCCGGACCCGGCGCGCCAAGCTGAAGATCTTCTTCGGGGCCGCACCCGGCGTGGGGAAGACCTTCGCCATGCTGACCGAGGCCCAGGAGCGGCGGCGGGAGGGCCAGGACGTCGTGGTGGGCGTCGTGGAGACCCACGGCCGCGAGGAGACCTCGGCCCTGCTGGAGGGCATGGAGGTGCTGCCCCGGCGGGAGCTGCCCTACAGCGGCCTCTTCCTCCCCGAGTTCGACCTGGACGGCGCCCTGAAGCGTCGCCCGGCGCTCATCCTCATGGACGAGCTGGCCCACACCAACGTGAAAGGCTCCCGCCACGACAAGCGCTGGCAGGACGTGATGGAGCTCCTGGACGCGGGCATGGACGTCCACACCACCCTCAACGTCCAGCACCTGGAGAGCCTGCGGGACGTGGTGGCCCAGATCACGGGCGTGGTGGTCCGGGAGAACGTGCCGGACACGATCCTGGAGCGCGCGGACGAGGTGGAGCTGGTGGACCTCCCGCCGGACGACCTGCTGGTGCGCCTGAAGGAGGGGAAGGTCTACCTGCCGGACCAGGCACGGCACGCCAAGGACCGCTTCTTCCGCAAGGGCAACCTCCTCGCCCTGCGGGAGCTCGCCCTGCGCCACACGGCCGAGAGCGTGGATGCCCAGATGCGCCGCTACATGGCCTCCGAAGGCATCCGGAAGACCTGGGCCGCCGGCGACCGCCTGCTGGTGTGCATCGGTCCCGAGGCCCTCTCGGACCGCCTCATCCGGGGCACCCGGCGGCTGGCGAGCGCCCTGGGCGCCCGCTGGACCGCGCTCTACATGGAGACGCCGCGCCACGTACGCTATTCCGAGGAGGACCGGGCCCGCGTGGAGGCCCACCTGCGGCTCGCGGAGAAGCTGGGCGGCGAGACGGTCGTCATCGAGGGCGGAGGCCATCCCTCCGAGGATCTCCTGGCCTACGCCCGCAGCCGGAACATCACCAAGCTCGTCGTCGGCAAGCCTTCCCGCCCCCGCTGGATGGACCTCCTGATGGGCTCCCCGGTGGACGACCTGATCCGCGCCAGCGGGGATATTGATGTCTACGTCATCACCGGGGAATCCGGCCAGGATGCGGCCCCGCCCAGCCTGGCCCGGAGGTTCACAAGCCCGCTGCGGAACTACCTCCTCAGCGCCCTGGCGATCGCCCTCGCCAGTGTGGCGGCGCGCCTGATCTTCCACAGGGCCGAGCTGGCGGACATCGTCATGGTGTACATCCTCGGCATCGTGCTCGTCTCGACCCGGTTCGGGCGCGGGCCCTCCCTCCTCGCCTCGCTGCTCAGCGTGGCGGCCTTCGACTTCTTCTTCATCCCGCCCTACCTGACCTTCGCCGTGGGCGACCTCCGGCACATCGGCACCTTCGGCGTCATGCTCCTGGTGGGGCTGGTCATCGGCAACCTCACCGAGCGGATCCGCGCCCAGGCCCGCCTCGCGCGCAGCCGGGAGCAGCGCACCCGCGCCCTCTACCAGCTGGGCCAGGCCCTGGCCCAGGCGGGCGGCTCCACGGCCATGGTGAGTTCCGCCATCCAGAACATCGCGACCCAGCTCCAGAGCCACGCCGTGGTGCTCCTTCCGGACGGCTCGGGACGGCTCCAGTCCCCGGACCACCACCTGGCGTTCCCCCTCAACGAGCAGGAGCGGGGCGTGGCGCAGTGGGTCTTCGACCATGGCGAGCCCGCGGGACTCGGGACCCTCACCCTGCCCGGCGCCCGCGCCACCTACCTGCCCCTCAAGGGGACCGCCAGGGTGATCGGCGTCCTGGGCGTCCTTCCCGACCGCGCCGCCCAGTGGGAGGAGGCCGACAAGCGCCAGCTGCTGGAGGCCTTCGCCAACCAGACCGCCCTGGCCCTGGAACGGGCCCTGCTCGCCGAGCAGAGCGCGGCCGACCGCCGGCGGGCCGACGAGGAGCGGCTCCGCAACGCCCTGCTCAGCTCCGTGTCCCACGACCTCCGCACCCCCCTGGGCGTCATCACCGGTGCCGTCAGCATGGCCCTCGACACCCCCAGCCTCTCGGAGGCGGGCCGCCGGGAGCTGCTCCAGTCCGCCCAGGAGGAGTCCCAGCGCCTCCATCGGCTGGTCAGCAACCTCCTGGACATCACGCGGCTGGAGGCGGGCTCCCTGGAACTCCGGAAGGACTGGACGCCCCTTGAGGAAGTCGTCGGATCGGCCCTCAACCGCCAGGAGCTGGCGGCGGGGGCTGGCCGGGTGCGCGTGCAGATTCCCCCGGATCTGCCGCTGGTGCCCATGGACGGGGTGCTGATGGAGCAGGTGCTCCTCAACCTCCTGGACAACGCCCTGAAGTACTCCCCGCCCGGCTCCCCCGTGGACGTGAAGGCCTGGGCCGGCCCCAGGTCCCTCACCCTCTCCGTGACCGACCACGGAGCGGGCATTGCCGAGGGGGAAGCGGAGCGGATCTTCGAGAAGCTCGCCCGCGGGAAGGAATCCGGGGGCCGCCCCGGGGCGGGCCTCGGGCTCGCCATCTGCCGCGGGATCGTGACCGCCCACGGCGGGCGGATCCAGGCCGCCAACCACCCCCAGGGCGGCGCCCAGTTCATGGTGACCCTGCCCCTGGGCGATCCGCCCCCGGATCTCCCTCCGGAGAACCCGTGAACGCCCCCGCGCCCCTGGTACTCCTCGTCGAGGACGAACCGCAGATGCGGCGCTTCCTCCGGGTGGCCCTGGAGGGGAGCGGGCACCACTTCCTGGAGGCGGCCACGGGCCAGGAGGGGCTGACGCTGGCCGCCAGCCACCGGCCCCAGGTCATCCTGCTGGACCTGGGTCTGCCCGACATGGACGGCCTGGAGCTGACCCAGCGCCTCCGCGAGTGGTGCGCCACGCCCATCATCGTGCTCTCCGCCCGGGGCCAGGAGGCCGACAAGATCGGCGCCCTGGATGCCGGGGCGGACGACTACCTCACCAAGCCCTTCAGCACGGGGGAACTGCTGGCGCGCATCCGCGTCGCCCTTCGCCACGAGCGCCCGGGCGAGGAGGACGCCCCGCTCTTCACCCTGGGCCGGTGGCGCGTGGACCTCGCCCGGCGCCAGGTCTTCGTCGGGGAGGAAGAAGTCCACCTCACGCCCCTGGAGTACAAGCTCTTCACCACGCTCGTCCGCCACGCGGGGAAGGTCGTCACCCACCAGCAGCTCCTTCGCGAGGTGTGGGGCGGCGTCCCCGGGGCCCAACCCCTCTATCTCCGGGTCTACATGACCCAGCTCCGCCACAAGCTGGAGGAGGAGCCCTCCCGCCCCCGGTACCTCCAGACGGAGCCCGGCGTGGGGTACCGCCTGAAGATCGAAGGGTAGCTGCCTTCGAAGTCCCCCGGCCGGTCGGCTACACTGGATCTCGATCCGGGGGCGAGCATGTTCGGCGAGATGAAGGTGTTTTCCGGGAGCAGCCACCCGGATCTGGCGCGGGGCATCGCGACCCACATGGGCATGCCCCTGGGAAAGCTCAAGATCACGCGGTTCTCCAACGAGAACATCAAGGTGAAGGTGGAGGAGAACGTCCGGGAATCGGATGTCTTCGTGATCCAGACCTCCTGCCCTCCCGTCAGCGACCACCTGCTCGAGCTGCTGATCCTCATTGACGCCCTGAAGTTCGCCAGCGCGGCCCGCATCACGGCCGTCCTGCCCTACTTCCCCTACGCCCGGAGCGACAAGAAGGACGAGGCGCGCATCTCCATCACGGCCCGGCTGGTGGCGGACCTCCTGGAGACCGCCGGGGCCGACCGGGTCCTGACCATGACCCTCCACGCCCCGCAGATCCTGGGTTTTTTCCGCAAGCCCGCGGACCAGCTGCTGGCCACGCCCATCCTCACCAACTACTTCAAGACCAAGGACCTCTCCAACGCCACCGTGGTCGCCACCGACGCCGGTGCGGCCAAGTTCGCGGGGCACTTTGCCAAGCGGCTCTCGGTCCCCATGGCCATCATTGACAAGCGGCGCTTCGACGACTCCGAGAAGGCCCAGAGCGTGGCCCTCATCGGGGACGTGAAGGGCCGGGACGCCATCATCTACGACGACGAGATCGCCACCGGCGGGTCCATCAAGGAGGCGGCGCGGATCCTCCGGGAGTTCGGCGCCCGCACGGTGAGGGTGGGCGTCACCCACGGCGTGCTTTCCGGGAGCGCCGTGGAGACCCTCAACTCCGCCTCCCTCGACGAGCTCGTGATCACCGACAGCATCCCCGTCCCCCCGGACCGGGCCCGGGCCCTGCCCAACCTGAAGGTGCTTTCCACCGCCGCGCTCTTCGGGGACGCCATCCTGCGCATCCATGGCGGCCGGAGCATCAGCGAGATGATGGACTAGGGCGATGGAATTCGGGCCGGCCCAGGTCCTCGACAGCCTCGGGGAGGCGCCGGCATCCGAACTCCTGGGGCCCCACGGCCCGGACCTGGAGGGCGAGTTCGGACGCCCCTTCCGGGTCCTGCACCGCGCCCTGGAGCTCTACACAGCCGGGTCCGTCCTGGGCCTCCTGGGAGACCTGGGCCTCGACGCCCCTCTCCGCCGCGGCGCCACCCTCGAGGGGCTCTGCGCCGGCCTGCCGGACCAGGCGCGGGTCCCTCTTGCCTGGATGCTCTCGTTCCTGGCCCAGGAAGGCCTGCTGGAGGCCCGCGACGGCCTGTCCCGCCTGCCCCCGGAGGGCCGGGTGGACCTGGAGGGGCTGCGGGCCCTGGCCGAGGCCGAAGCCCCGGGGCAGGGCATCGCCTTCGACCTCATCGCCGGCGTGAGGCGCCACATCCGCCCCTTCTTCGCGAGCGGGACCCCAGGCGAGGCCCTGCTCTTCGACCTGACCCTGTTCCCCCTCTGGCTCGCCTACTTCCGCAACGACAATCCGGTCTACCGCCCCAACAACCTCTTCGCCCTGCTGGCCCTGCGGGAAGGGCTGCCCGAGGGCGCCCGGATCCTGGAGCTCGGGGCGGGCGCCGGTTCCTTCGCGCGGATGGTGGCGGAACGCGCGGGCACGGAAGGCTGGGCGGGGCGGCTCGCCGAGTACCGCTTCACGGATGTCGCCCCTGCCTTCCTGCGGAAGGCGCAGCGCGAGCTGCCATCGGAACTCCCCGGTTTCCCGCTGGCGTTCCAGAGCCTGGATCTCGACCGCCCCCTGGAGGACCAGGGCATCGCCACCGCCAGCCTCGACGCCATCGTCGCCATCAACGTGGTGCATGTCGCCCGGGACCTCCACGGGACCCTCCGGGATCTCCGCTCCCGCCTCAAGCCGGAAGGGCGTCTCATCGTGGGCGAATGCCTGAAGCCCGCCCTGGACCGCGCGCTCTACCAGGAATTCGCCTTCTCCTTCCTCTCCAGCTTCACGGCCGTGGACCTGGATCCGCGCTGGCGGCCGGCCCACGGGTTCCTCACCCCCGAACTCTGGCAGGCCGCCGTGGCCCATGCGGGTTTCGGGAACAGCCACTGGGTACCGGACGTCCGCCCCCTCATGGACCGCCATCCCGCCTTCAACGCCGGGGCCCTCGTGGCCCACTCCTGAGACGCGGCACGCCGTGATCCGCACCCTCCGCGACCTCCTCCTCCAGCGCGCCGCCCGGCTCCAGGAGCGCCCCGCGCTCTCCGCTCCAGGCTGGGGCACCCTGGGCTACGCCCGGTTCCGCAACCGGATCGAGGGGATCGCCTTCGGATTGCTGGCGGAGGAGGGATCCCCGGACGCCTGGCATTCCGCCACGGGCACCGCCTGGGACTGGGCCTCGGAGCTGGCCGCGGCCGTCTCAGGGCTGTGCTGGGATCCTGACGGGAGTCCCGTTCCTGCTGACGTGCTGGGCGGAGCAGGCTTCCACGCGGAGGCGGGCCGGGAACGCTACCACAGCCGGGAGCGCGTACTGAGCGAGGAGACCCCGTTCCACCGCGGCATGTCCCATGGCGAGCTACTGCGGCGCCTCACCCGCCTCAACGAGCAGCTGGGATGGGACCACGAGACCGAGCTGCCCCTCCCCCTGGCCCGCCTGGGGGATCCCCCGCAGCGGGCCGCCCTGTGGAGCCTGCTCTACGCCGGAGGCCACGCGGTGCTCCTCGACCGCGTCGGAGCAGACTGGGATCCAGCGCCCTTCGGGACATTCTGGGAGTGACCCCTTCCCATTGGACAGCCCCTGGCCAATGATGGGGCTCTGGAGGTCCCCATGGCCCGGCCAGCGACCCGCAAGGCACCCGACTCCCCCCGTCCCGACGGCGGCGGCATCGTCCGGCCCGAGCGGCTCCAGGAGGTCCTGGAGGCCATTCGCGATGCCGGGGAACGCGGCATCACCAAGGCCGGGCTGGCCCGCCGACTGGGCGGCGCGGCCCTGCGCACCGTGGATCGCGCCATCGCCCTGCTGGAGTCGCAGGGCGCGCGCTTCGGGAAGGAGCGGCACGGGCGTCCCGCAGTGATCCATTTCACCCTCGAGAAGGCCCCCGACTGGGACAGCCGCATCACCCCCCACGCCCGGCTCGCCCTCGAGGTCGCGCTGATGGCCCTGGAGGGGACGGCCACGGAGCGGTGGTACGACCAGCTGGAGGCCCTCCGCAGCCTCGCGGACAGCCACCTCAGCAACCGCGACCGGGATCTCTTCCGGGCCCTCCAGACCCACGTCTGCGTGAGGGGCGGCTCGGACGACCAGCAGGCCCTGGATACGCGCATGCTCACGCAGGTTCTCCTGGCCCTCGGCCATCCCGGGGGCCCCCGGGAGCTCGAACTGAGCTACCGTGCCGCCTCGGGGCGCACCACGGCGCGTACCGTCGTGCCCTTCACCCTCACCCACGACGTCTTCTCCGGCGGCGCCTTCCTGGTGGCCTGGGATCCCGAGAAGCGGGAGCCTCGGCAGTTCCGCCTGGCCCGCATCCTCGAGGCCAGGGCCCTGGCCCGGCGGGGACTGGTGCCGGACCAGGCCCTCCTGGAGCGTGCCCGCGACTTCCAGATCGGCGGCTGGTTCAGTCCCGACCCGCCCTTCCAGGTCGAGGTCCGGATCTCCGGCGCCCACTGGACGCGGGCCCTCCAGGACGCCCCGCCCGCCCTGCCCG
>DAIDKC010000088.1 GCA_027451045.1 Holophagaceae bacterium
GAGATCCACACCATCGGAGTCCATGCCGTAGGGCACGCTGCTGGGCAGGGAGACCGTGACCGTCCCGCCGATGGAGGAGGCCATCATGCCGCCGCCCATGCCGCCGTTAGCGATCAGGGTGAGCTGGGTGGGCGGGTTACCCGTGAGGGAGGACACTAGGCCCTCGCCCACCATCCCGGTGGAACCGGTCGGCATGTACTCGATGCGCTGGGCCATGTAGGTCCCGTCCGCCTGGAGGGTGGCGTCCACCGCCACCATCATCCCGGAGGTCATGCCGCCCATGCCGCTCAGGCCCGTGCTGGGGAACTGGGTGCTGCTGCTGGTCGTGAAGGTCGCCTTCTGGAGACCCATCATCGAGCCCATGGTGAAGGTGGAACCGGACACGCTGGAGACCGTGCCGATCTGGTGCTGCATCCCGCCCTGCCAGGGGTTGGAGGCGCCGTTCGACACATTGGCCATGGAGGCCGTCATGACGGGACTGAAGGCGGGATTGCCCGAAGCATCCAGGGTCACGGAGGACGCCATGTTCATGTCGAAGTCGAGGGCCATGGGGCTGGTGCCCACGGTCAGGGAGGGGCTGAAGGGAATCGTGGCGGTGAAGGGCCCGGCCATCGTCTTCTGCGTATAGGTGTGGGTCGCGGGGTCCATGTACCCCATGGTGATGTTGGAGACCGACACCTGGGCCTGGGTGTAGGTGCCCTGGGGGACGCTCTTTGCCGAGATAGGCTGCAGCGTGGCCATGAGCTGCATCATCTCGGTGGGCGTGGAATTGGGCATCACGTTGACCGTCCCGCCCGTGCTGTTGGTGAGGGTGATGCTGTTGACGGTCATGCCGAAAGCCATGATCCAGTCCGAGGGGGCGTCGCCGAGGGCCACCTGCATGGAGGTGGATGCCGTAGAGGTGGAGGAGCCCCCGCCGGTCCCGCTCCCGGTTCCGGTGCCCATCCCAACGGTCGAGCTGCCGCCGCCGCAGCCGACGAAGAGCAGGCCGCCGGCAAGGATCAGCCCCGTCGCGGTGATTCGGGGGAGGTTTCGCAGGTTCATGGGAGGCTCCTTGAAAGGGTTCCTGAAACAGATGTCGCGACCTTCGTCGCTTCGGGATCATCTAATTCAAGGAGCGTGCCATCACTTTTCCTGGGGTTTTCGGCCCAATTCGGGATGTTCTGACCCGGATCACATGAACCCGGCGGGGCAGAATGACCCGCCACCTCTTCTCAAAGGATTCGGCCGACGCTGACAACCCTAGATAATGATGCTGAGGAACGCTCGACCGACTCTGCGAAGGCGGCGAAGACCCCCATTCCACCCCAGGCAGTCACCGGCTTCGCCGTCAGCCCGACCTCGATGACCCCGCCTCCCAAGACGGTAAGCTGCGGCTGCACCGTATGGTCCGCCATCCGATCCTCGTGCTTATGTCGCAGCTACAGGAAAATCAGGCCCTCCAAACGGTGCAACCTCAATTCGGGATGTCCAATTCAAGAATGCGGGCTAAGGGAGGCCAGGGGATTCCCCCAGGCATCAGGGTTTCCGGGCCCGCAGGAGGGCGATCTTGCTGGCGAAGCGGGACTGCTCCAAGGGCGAAGCCCAGCGTTGGGCACGTTCCAGGGAGCGGATCGCCGCCTTTGAATTCCCCTCCGCAAGAAACACCCGGGCCTGGATGAGGTGGAACTCCGGCTCCTGGGGGAGCAGCCGGATGGCGCGCTTGATCCGGCTGCGCGCCTCCTTGAGGTCTAGGTTCTCCAGCGCCTCCTGGGCCAGGAAGGCATTGAAGTACGGATCATCCTTGCGGACCTCGAGGCCCCGCTCACGGTAGACCTCGGCTTCGGCCGTGCGGCCTTCGGATCGCAGCAGGGCTTCGAGGTTCCCGCAGGCCGCTCCGTCCTTGGGATCCACCTTCAGGGCCTGCCGGAATGAGGCCTCCGCCGCCACCATCTGCCCCTGATCCCGTTGGACCACCCCCAGGATGTTCAGGCCGACACTGGAGGAGGGATCCACGTCAATGGATTTCTGCGCCTCCGCCAGGGCTGCCTGGGTATGCAGCCCTTCGAGCAGTTCCACGGCCCGGTTGCTGTAGAAGAGCGCCAGGGCCCGCTTCGGGTCCATGGGGGCGATCATCTGGCTTCCCCGGCGGAGTTCGGGCAGGAAATCGGCGACTAGCTGCTGCTGGAGGTTCCCGGTGGGGAGGATTGCCACGACATGGCGCTCATTGCGGATGGTATTCCCCACCCGCCGCCAGAGACTGACACGGAGGGACTCGCCGAAGCGCGCCTCCAGCCCGATGGACCGGCAGGCGGCGATGTAGAAAGCCGTGAGGGTCAGGCAGTTCGCCTTGCGGTCGCGCCAGGCTTCCGCCACTGTGCGGGTGTAGGTGTCGTCGTAGGTCATGCCGAGGCCGCCCTTGGACGGTGGGGCGAAGATGGCCTTGAGGAGATGGGAAGCCTTGGCACGCGTACCCCATTCAGCCAGGGTGGCCTGCCGGGCGAAGGCTTGGAGGCCCGGCGGGGCCGGGAAGGGATCCTCCGCCGCCGCAAGGCTCAGGGTGCCAAGGAGGAGGGCCAGCAGGAACCGGCGCATGGAGACTCCCGTCTCAATATAGGTCTGAGGGTTCGACGCCCCGCTGCAAAGGCGAGGCGCCCGCTAGGGGCGCGATCACAGGAGCTGAGGCCCGCGAAGGCCTAGTCTCCAGTCCTGGCCCTGGGCTGGGAGGAACACGAGGGCGTGGCATCATCGAGGGCTTCTGGAAAGTGGGGGCATTCCCCGTCGATCTATCTTTCGTCCCTTCCGGGGGCCCGTCCTCTCCCAGGGAGGAAGCGCGGGCCCCATGCCATGAGGGGCATCAGCCTGGGATGAACGGATCCGGGCTCTGACGCCGTCGCCTTTCTGCCGGTGGAAGATCGCGTGAGAGGCGGTGGGCTCCCGCCGTGGCTATTAGCCCTGCTGGGCTCAAGCTCTCGAAATCCGACCCGTACTACAGCCCTTCTACCTGGTGTCGGTAGGTCCGACTCAGGGTCAGGCGGGTTCCGTCGCGAAGCAGCACCAGCACATCCCCGCTGAACCAGGGCTGAAGCTCTTGGATGAAGTCCAGATTGACGATGTGAGAGCGATGGATCCGGCGGAACCGATCGGGGTCGAGCCGCGACAGCATCCCCTCCATAGTTTGGCGGACGAGGGAGGATCCCTCCGCGGTATGGAGGCGTACGTAGTTGTTCTCGGCCTCCACCCACTGGATCGAGGCGGAAGGGACCAGGATCATCCGGTCCCCGGCCTTGCCCAGGATGCGCTGCGGATAAGGCCGGTGCTGCGCGACCTCGGTGAGCAGAGATCGGAGTCGTCCTTCGTCGAGACCGGGCCCTGGAGGGGTAAGCCACTCCAGGGCCCGGTCCAGGGCCCGTCGGAACCGCTCACCGTCAAAGGGCTTGAGGAGGTAGTCCAGGGCCTGGGCTTCGAAGGCGCGAAGGGCGTACTGGTCGTAGGACGTGATGAACAATACGGCAGGAAGGGATTCGGGAGCGACGGCCTCGAGCACTTCGAACCCGTCCATGCCCGGCATCTGTACGTCGAGTAGCACCAGGTCGGGTCGCAGCGCGAGGATGTCGGTCGCAGCCTGAAGGCCATCCCCGCTGCGGCCGGCGATGATGAATCGCCCGTCCTCGACGAGGAGATCCTCGACGCGCTGCCGAGCCAAAGGTTCATCATCCACGATGAGTGCACGGGGTTTCATAGGGCCTCGGGGACTGCCAGGGGGAGGAAGGCCCTCGCGAGGGCGCCGCCTTGGGGGCGGGGTAGCAGCTCGAATCTTTGGTGCGATCCGTAGAGGCTCTCAAGGGTCGCGCGCGTGTTCGCGAGGCCGACGCCTTCCCGGAAAGGATCCGTCCCCAGTCCGACGCCATCGTCCTCGACCTCGAGGCAGAGCTGGCCGCCTTGTGCAGTGGCCCGGATGGTGATCTGGCCTCCCCCGACGAGACCCGACAACCCGTGCTTGAGGGCATTCTCCACCAGCGGTTGGAGGATCAAGGCGGGCACCTGGGCTGTCCTCAGGGAGGGGGGGTCCAGGTCAATCCGCCAGGCCAATCGGCCCTTGAATCGGATCTCCTGGATTTCTAAGTACTTCTGCAGAACCGTCAGCTCTCTGTCCAGGTCCACCACAAGGCCTCTGGAATCTTCCAGAGCCAGACGGAGCAGATCCCCCAGACGCACCAGCATGGCTTCCGCAGCGGGGGGATCGTGCCGGATCAAGGCAGTGACCGCGTTGAGGGTGTTGAACAGGAAGTGGGGCTGGAGCTGCATTCGAAGGGCCTGGAGCTGGGCTTCACGGAGGCGGGTTTCCAGTTGGGAAGCCCGGAGATCCCGGTCCTTCCCCTGGCGCTGGAGTTCCAGGGCCTCGTGGGCACCCACCACCGCCCAGTAGGTGAACAGGGTGTAGTGGAAAAACGACAGCAGGTAGGAGCGAAAGGAGGGGAAGAAGCCCGCCAAGGGCCGGCCCTCGAGTGTCCGGAGGGCCACGAGGGTGACGAAGAGGACGGTGCAGGTCGCGGCCGCGCTTGCGACCAAGTGGAGCAGCCAATTGCGGATCCGGCGGCCCAGGGGCATGGCGCCGGCTAGAGGGCGCTTGCGCAGGAGCTTGAGGACGCAGAGGCCCAGCCCTCCCCAGGCAAGATACTGGATCTGATTGACCAGGACGGCCTGCCACCAGGCAAGGTAGGGCAGGTCCATCGTGGCCATGAAGAGGCCCATGGCCACCCAGGCGCCCCAGTAGTATCGCCAGGGGCTGGTCTCGAGGGTTCTGGTGGCCATGGGTCCGTTCCTGGAGCTAGAGCAGGTCCGGAACGGCGGTGAAACCGTGGGAGTTTCCTTCGCCATCGACGAAGTAGCCGACGATGCGCGAGAAGTCATTGAGGGTCTGGGTCACGGTCGTGGTGGTGCCCGGGTAGTCCAACGGCACGTATGTCTCGCCCATCTTGAGGAAGCCGTGGTAGCTCCCGTCGGCAAGGGCATAGTAGCCGAGGATCAGGCCCTGGTTGTTGACGGAAATGGCCACGGTGCTTCCCGCAGCGGCTCCGGGTGCATCGAAGAGGGTGTAGTGGCCCCCGGGCGTGCGGATGAAGGCGTGGTACTGGTGGTCGGTTGCGGAAAGAAGCTGGCCCACGATGGTTTCGTGCAGGTTGATGGAATAGGGCACGATGGAGGTGATGCCGGGGCCGGTGAGGGGTGCAAACGTGCCGTGGTGGCAGATGTAGCCCTGGGTGGCGCTGTTGCTGTCGGTCCAGGTTCCGATCAGAGTGCCCAGATCGTTGATGCCGTAGACGGCCGAGAAGGAGCTGCCCGGGTAATCAACGGTGATGACCTGGCCATGCTGCCAGGTGAACCCGTGGGAGACCGACCGGTCAGGACTGGTCCACTGGCCCACCACCACCCCCATGTCGTTGCAGGTCAGGGCATAGCTTGGGTTCTGTCCCAGGACGCCATCAGAATCCAGAGCCTTGAATGCGCCATCCTTGAGGATGAAGGCATGGGGGTTCTGGCCACTGTCCTGGAAGGCGCCCGTGGTCAGACCGAAGTTGTTCTCGCCGAAAAGGTAGGTTTCCAGGGCCCCCGGATAGTCGACCTCCGTGAACCTGAAATCGGTATGGGCGGCGAGGCCGGACTGGATCCCGGCGATTCGCGGGCTGAGGGCCTGGGCGAACAGAGGGCCGCTCAACATGCCTGCGGCCGCAAACAGGAGGATGGGGATGCGCATGGTCTTCTCCTAAAACGAGGGGAACGTCCCCGTCATTTCAGGCTTCTCTCCCTTGAGAGGCACGTCTTCGTTCCTGGGGGCGGCGGCGCCCCGTGTGCCACGAAAGGCATCCACCTGGGATGAACCGCGGCTCCTGCGCATCGGAACGATCGGCCCATGGCGCAGGATCCTCCGTCCGCTCGCTGCGCAAAGGCGTGGTCAATTATAGATAGCCTACCAGAAACCCCTGATCACTGGCCACCAGGAATCTGTCCAGCAAACGCGCAGGGCCACCGCATCTGAACGGCTTGCGGGTCTGACGTTGCTTGAGACCGACCTCTGGAGGGTTGCCACTCTTACCGATTCACAGCCAGGTGGCTGGGCCTGCCGGGTGGATCCGAGTCCGTGTCGCGAAGTTTGCTATCTGCCCTTCGAGCGCCGGGCGGCGCACTTGCTGTTCCAACTGGTGAACCGCAGATACGAGCGGGGCAGCCTGATCCTCACCAGCAACCAGCCCGTGGGCAACTGGGGCGAGGTGTTCGGCGACGCCGTCCTGGCCA
>DAIDKC010000089.1 GCA_027451045.1 Holophagaceae bacterium
GGGGGGGGCGGAGGGGCCTCCACAAGGCCCAGCTTGCGCTTCATCTGCTGGAGCAGCAGGTCGGGGATGAGCAGATGGATGGTGGTCTTCAGGGCGTCCTGGGTCGTGGCGAGGGGCAGGTCCTGGAAGGGACCCGTGCCCAGCGGCTCGGCCAGCCCGGCAGGGTCCACCGCGAGGATGTCCACGTTGGCGATGGACAGGGTCTCGCCGGCCAGGTCCGAGAGGGTCTGGTTGGCGCTGCCCATGACCTGGTTGAAGGTCTCCGCCAGGGCGTCCTTGGAGTCCCCCTCCAGGGCGTCCGCGGGAGCCCCTTCGCCCCCCAGCATCAGGTCCACCAGCATGGTCCCCTCCTTCAGGGGGAGGGTGAAGGCCAGGGCCCCGTTCAGGCCCTTCTGGTAGTGGGCCTTCACCAGGATGGTCCCACCCGCGTGCAGGCCGGCCAGGGCGGCGGGCTGGAGGGATTCGCCGGGGGAGGCGCTCAGCTGGAACTCCCGTCCGGTGAGCATGGAGAAGACGGAGGCCATGCTCTCGGCGAAAGCGCTGCCGACCTTCTGGAAGAATTCAGCATCCCGGGCATCCATGGCTCACTCCTCCGACCGGCTGCCGGTCACCTGGAAGACGCGTTTCTCGTTGGGGTCCAGGGCCACCAGCCCCGTGAAGCGCGGGATCCCGTCCACCACCAGGTCCAGCTCCGCGTCGAAGCGCTTGGTGAGGGGGATCAGGTCGCCGGCCTTGAGTTGGAGCACCTCCTCCATCCTCAGGCTGGTGCCCCGGATCTCGGCGGCGGCCTCCATGGAGCAGCGCTTGAGGCTGGCCATGAGCAGCTTGGCCTCCTCGAAGGTGGAGGACTTCTTGTAGCCCGTGAACATCTCCTGGTCGAACTTGGTGGAGATGGGCTCCAGGATGATGCTGGGGATGGCCAGGTTGATCATGCCGCTCACCGGACCCATCTTCACCTCGAAGACGACGAGGAGCACCACCTCGTTGGGCGCCACGATCTGGATGAGCTGGGGGCTGGTCTCCCGGGCCTGGATGCGGAAGTCCAGGTCCACGATGCCGCGCCAGGCCTCGCGCATGTCCTCCAGCAGCAGCTTGAGGATGCCGTCGAAGATGCTCTGCTCGATGTCCGTCATGGTGCGCAGCTGCTTCAGGGGCTCTCCGGGCCCGCCCAGCATCTTGTCGATGATGGGGAACACCAGGGTGGGATTCACCTCCAGCGCCAGGGCGCCTTCCAGCGGCTTGATGGAGATGGCGTTGAAGCAGGTGGGGTCCGGCACGGACAGCAGGAACTCCTGGTAGCTGAGCTGCTCGACGCTCACCAGGTTCACCTCGGTGATGGTCCGGAGGTAGGCGGAGAGGGAACTGGAGAAGTTCCGGGCGAAGCGGTCGTGCATGAAGTGCAGGGAGCGCATCTGCTCCCGGCTCACCCGGTCGGGTCGGCGGAAGTTGTAGAGGGTGACCTTGCGCTGGGCCTGGGCTTTTTTTGCCGGGGCGGGGGGGGCGCCCCGTTCCGGGGTGGTCCCGGCCGGCGCCTTGGCGCCCGCCCGGCTGTGGGACTTCAGCAGCGCATCTACCTCTTCCTGGCTGAGGATCTTGGCCATGGGCTACCCCTCGATGCGCTGTTCCAGGAGTTTGCCCCGGAGCCGCAGCATGGCCTTGGTATGCAATTGGGATACCCGGGATTCGGTGATGTTGAGCAGGGTGCCGATCTCCTTCATGGTCAGCTCGTCGAAGTAGTAGAGCTGGACCACGAACTTCTCCTTCTTGGGGAGGACCTCCACCGCCACCCGGAGGATGGCCTTCAGTTCCGCCGCCTGGAAGGTGTGGTGGGGGTCCTCGGCGTCGGGGTCGGGGACGAAGCTGATGAGGCTCTCGCCCTCCCCGTCCTCGCCCACTTCCACGAAGGCGCCCAGGGTCACCCCCTTCAGCTCGTCCAGGCTCTTGTGCAGCTCGTCGAGGGGGATGCCCAGGTGGGTGGCCACCTCCTCGTCCGTGGCGGCCCGGCCCAGCTGCTGCTCGAGGTCGTGGTAGGCCGATTCGATGTCCTTCTTCTTCCGGCGGAGGCTCCGGGGCACCCAGTCCAGGTCCCGCAGGCCGTCCAGGATGGCCCCCTTGATCCGCAGCTCGGCGTAGGTCTTGAACTTGATGTTCCGCGCCGGCTCGAACTTCTCGATGGCGTCCATGAGGCCCAGGATGCCGCTGTGGATGAGGTCGTCCAGCTCCACATGGGAGGGCAGGCGGGAGGCGATGCGGTGCGCCACGAACTTCACCAGGGGGACGTAGTCCTTGATGATCTGTTCCCGGTTCTCCCGGTCGAAGGGTTCCGGCGCCTCGTCCCCCTCCGCCGGCGCGGCCAGGGGCAGGGCCCGCAGCGGGAGCCCCCTGCCGTAGGCCTTGGCCGCCGCGAGGGCCGCCCAGGGCCGCAGGGCCGCGGGCGCCGCCTGCACCACGCGCAGGGCATCCTCTCCCAGCGGCGGGCCGGCATCGGCGGGCGGGTTCGGGAACGGGGTCATGGCATCCTGAGGCTAGAGCACATCATCCGAGGCGAGCTGCCTCCAGAATGCCGCAAAGCCGCCAGGCTGCAAGGAGACCTGGCCGAGCAGCTGGCCCGCCAGGGCCCGGAAGGCCTGGGCCGCCGGACTCCGTGGGAAGAGGTCCACCACGCCCTTCTGCTGCCGCACGGCCTGGAGCACGTGGGGATCCGCGGGGACCATGCCCAGCGGGCGGAGCTGCCTGCCCAGGAAGCGCTCGGTGGCTGCCTGGAGCTGGTCCACGGTCTCCTGGGCCTCGTCCGCGCTCTGGCCGTTGTTGACCATGAGCCAGAGGGGCTTGGCCGCATCCCGGAGGTGCAGCACCTTCACCATGGCGTAGGCGTCCACCAGGCTGGTGGGCTCGGGGGTGGTGACCAGCACCACCTCCTGGGCCGCCATGAGGAGTTTCACCACGGAATCATGGATGCCGGCGGCGGTGTCAATGAGCAGCCAGTCGGCGCTCTCGGCCACGCGCTGGAGCCCCTGGACCAGCCGCAGCTCGGAGGCGGTATCCAGCCGGGTCAGCTCCTGGATGCCGCTGCTGGCGGGGATGATCCGGACGCCGAAGGGGCTCTCGACGAGGATCTCCTCCAGCACCTTCTCCCCCCGGAGGACGTGCTCCAGGGTGTACTTCGGCGCCAGTCCCAGCAGGATGTCGAGGTTGGCCAGGCCGAAGTCGGCGTCCATGACCACCACCCGCTGGCCCTGCTGGGCCAGGGCCTGGGCGAGGCCCGCGACGACATTGGTCTTTCCCACGCCGCCCTTGCCGGAGGTGATGGCCAGCACCCGCGCGGCGAAGAGGGGCGTTTCGGCCGGCCGCCCCTGGGCCATCGTGCGGAGCCGGGAAGCCTGGTCGTTCATTGAAGCTCCTTGGCGGTGGGGAGGATGAGGTCCGCCACGCGCCGGCTGGTGGCCAGTTCGAGGGCCTCTGGCACTTCCTGGCCCGTGCCGAGGTAGCTGAGGGGGCGCTTCACCCGCACCAGGGTGCTGAGGATCGGTCCGTAGGTGGAGGTCTCGTCCAGCTTGGTGAAGAGGAGGCGGGTGGGACGGAGGGGCTCGTAGCGGGTGGCGATCTCCGAGAGGTCCCTCGGCTTGGTGGTGGCGGAGAGCACCAGGTGCGTCTCCACATCCGGGAGTTCGTCCAGCAGGGCGCGCAGCTGGTCCAGGGTTTCCGTGTCCTTGGGGCTGTGGCCCGGTGTGTCTATGAGCACCAGGGCGCGGTCCTGGTAGAAGCGGAAGGCGCTGCGGAGATCCTCCACCGTGAGGGCCACGTGCATCGGCACCTGGAGGATCTGGGCGTACTGCTGGAGCTGGTCCACGGCCGCCAGGCGGTAGGTGTCCAGGGTGAGGAGGGCCACCTTCTGCTTCAGCTTGAGCTGGGCGAAGGCCGCCAGCTTGGCCACCGTGGTGGTCTTGCCCACGCCGGTGGGGCCGACCAGGGCCGCCACCTGCATCTTGCCGGGCTCGAGCTGGATGGGGGGAGCCACCGGGATGAAGTCGGCGATGACCCGCCGCAGGTAGAGCCGCGCGCGCTCGGGATCCACCCTGCCGGCCACGGCGTCGCCCTCCTGCTCGGCCAGGGCCCGCTGGGCGAATTCGCACAGGCGGAGGGCGATCATGGGCTCCACGTCGTTGGCGGCGAGGTCCCCGTAGAGGTCCAGGAGGCTCTGGGGCAGCTGGAGCTGGGCCGGCGGCATGCCCTGGCGTTGGAGCCGGGTCAGCATGGACTTGAGGCGGTCCAGCTCCTCCAGGATGGCGGCATTCCGGGTCTCGTTGTCCTTGAGGGCGGCGACGGCGCCCTTGATCTCCAGGAGTTCCCGCCGGAGGGGCTGGAGGTCCACCGGCGGTGCGGGCGGGGCGGCCTGCGGGCGGGGAGCCTCGCGCGCCGCCCTGGGGGCCGGCGCCTCCAGGGGGGGGCGGAGGGCGTAGGTGAGGCCCGTGCCTTCCGGGACCGGGGTCTTGGCCGGGGCCTTGGGCTGCGGAGCGGAGGCCTCGTCCACGGCGGCGGTGACCTCGATGACGGACTCCTCCCCCAGGCCCAGGGACGACGGGCGGCGCCGGGTCCGGGTGGACAGGATGAAGGCCTCCTCGCCCATCTCCTTCTTCACGGTGTCGAGGGCCTCCTGCATGGAGGCGGCTTCGAAGGTCTTCACGCGCATGGGGCCCCCGGGGCGTGGGCTGTGGACGGTTGGGACATCAGGACACCGTTCCCAGGTTCACCACGCGGACATCGGATGGGATCTCGCTGTGGCTCAGGACGACGAGGTGGGGCAGGGCCCGCTCCAGGAGGCGGCGGAGGTGCGGGCGGACCACCGGGTTGGTGAGCAGCACGGGCTGGGCCCCGGGGAGCATGGCGGCGATGCCGTTGGCGATGCGGCTCAGCACCTCCTGGCTGCGGGTCGGCTCCAGCGCGAGGAAGCTGCCCCGCTCGGTCTGCTCGATGCCGCCCTGGAGGGTCTGCTCGATCTGGGGGTCGAGGACCAGCACGCCCAGCTCCCCGGATTCGGAGAGGTGGGGACTCGTGAGGACCCGGCCCAGGGACTGGCGGACGTACTCCGTGATCAGGCCGACATCCTTGGTCATGCTCGCGGCATCCGCAGCGGTCTCCAGGATGCGGCCGAGGTCGCGCACGGGCACGCGCTCCCGCAGGAGGTTCTGCATCACCTTCTGGAGCAGGCCGACGTTCAGGACGTTGGGGATGAGATCATCCACGAGGCGCGGCGACGACTCCTTCAGGGTGTCCAGGAGATGCTGGACCTCGGCCCGGCCGAGGAGCTCGGGGGCGTGCTGCTTGATGAGCTCGGAGAGGTGGGTGGTCAGGACCGTCGCGGGCTCCACCACCGTGTAGCCGATCATCTGGGCCCGGTCCTTCTGGGCCTCGGGGATCCAGTAGGCGGGCAGGCCGAAGGCCGGCTCCTTGGTGGGGAGCCCCGGCAGGTCCTCCGTGGCGGTGCCCGGGTTCATCGCCAGGAACTGGCTGGGCTGGAGGTCCGCCCGGGCGATCTCCTCGCCCCGGAGGAGGATGCGGTAGGTGTTCGGCGGGAGCTGCAGGTTGTCCCGGATGCGGACCGGGGGGACCACGATGCCCAGCTCCTGGGCCATCTGGCGCCGCACGGCCTTGATGCGCTCCAGCACCGTGCCGCCCTGGCTCACGTCCAGCATGGGGATGAGCCCGTAGCCCACCTCCAGGCCCAGGAGGTCCAGCTTGAGGAGACCCTCCACCCGTTCCCCGGCGTCCGCGGCGGCCTTGGCCTTCTCGGCCGCCGCCTTCTCGGCCGCCAGCGCCGCCGGGGTGGGCCGGGGCAGCTTCCAGGCGGTGTAGGCCATGATGCCGAAGACGGAGCCCATGACCCAGAAGGGGAAGAGGGGCAGGCCGGGCACTGCGCCGAACAGGAACAGCGTGGCGGCGGCGATGGCCAGGGGGCGGGCATCGGCCCCGAGCTGGCCGAGCACCTCGGTGCCCAGCCCGTTGGTGTCGGCCCCGCTGCGGGTGGTGAGGATGGCGCCTCCCACGCTCACCAGCAGGCTGGGGATCACGGTGACGAGGCCATCGCCGACCGTCAGGAGGGTGTAGGTCTGGAGGGCCTGGGTGATGGGCAGGTTGTACTGCACCACACCGATGATGATGCCCGCCACGATGTTGACGGCCAGGATGATCAGGGCGGCCACGGCGTCCCGCTGGGTGAACTTCACGGCGCCGTCCATGGAGCCGTAGAAGTTGGCCTCCTCCTGGAGGTCCTTCCGGCGGCGGCGGGCCTCCTGCTCGTCGATGTACCCGGCGTTCAGGTCGGCATCAATGGCCATCTGCTTGCCGGGCATGGCGTCCAGGGTGAACCGGGCCGTCACCTCGGCGATGCGCCCCGCGCCGTGGTTGATCACCAGGAACTGGATGGCCAGCAGCACCAGGAAGACCACCAGGCCCACCACGTAGCTGCCGCCCACCACGAACTGCCCGAAGGACCGCACCATGTTGCCGGCGGCATCGGGGCCCTGTTCGCCGGCGTAGAGCAGGATCCTCCGGGTGGTCGCCACGTTGATGGAGAGACGGAAAAGCGTCACCATCAGCAGCACGGAGGGGTAGGCGCTGAATTCCTTGGGCCTGGGCACGTACATCCCCACCATCAGGATGAGCAGACTCAGGGTGATGTTCAGGACGATCAGCAGATCCACCATGAAGGCCGGAAGGGGCAGGATCATCACCACCATCACGACCATCACGAACAGGGGCGCAGCCAGGTCCGACCGCTTGGCCAGGCGGCTCATGAACGGAAGCAGACGGT
This sequence comes from Holophagaceae bacterium, assembly GCA_027451045.1. GTDB lineage: Bacteria > Acidobacteriota > Holophagae > Holophagales > Holophagaceae > Geothrix. The sequence goes on from DAIDKC010000089.1 coordinate 6,812, forward strand.
CCAGGAAGGTCAACATGCCGACACCCGCCGGGTGCGGGGCGAGGGGCGTGCCAGCGGGCCCTAGCCGCGGGGGATTTTCAGCGAATCCCAGCGTTCCGGCGGATGGAACTTGCAGCGGAGGCCGGCCCAGCTCACCCGCTGGAAGGTGACGGCCCCGGGCCAGGGCACGCGATCCAGCCAGCGCCGGAGGGCCCGCTGAAGGCGCAGGCGCTGCTCGGGGGCCAGGGCCGTGTCGGCACCCACCCAGGCGCCGGGCCGGCGGGCCTTCACCTCCAGCAGGCGCAGTTCCGGCCCGCGGCTCACCAGCAGGTCCAGCTCCCAGCGGCCCAGCTTCTGGCGCCAGGCCACCAGGTCCCAGCCCCGCAGCCAGAGTAGCCAGAGCGTCAGGCGCTCCGCCCGGAGGCCCAGGCGGCGGGCGGCCTCACCCCTCCTAGCCCTGGGCATGGGCCTTGCCTTTTGGGAAGGAAGCTGAATATCGCCAGGGCGCCCTGGCGCCAGGAACGGCAAGGTCCCCGGCTGGGTTCTCTCCAGGCGCTCTCGGCGTCTTGGGGGTGGCCCTTTTTTCCACCCGACTACTCGTCCCGCCGCGGCAGCAGGAGGCTGCGCTGGACCCGCTCGAGGTTGCCGTGGAGGCGCACCTGCTTCCAGGCCAGCACCATGGCGTATCCCAGCCAGACCCAGAGCAGCCGGGGATCGGCGGGGGTCTTCATGAGGGCGTGGGTGCCGAGGTCCAGGCGCAGCCCCTGGAGGAACCACACCACCACGCCGAAGCCGATGACGAGGTGTCCCCAGCGGATCCAGTAGGGACGCAGTCCCTCCTTGGCCTTCCAGCGCAGCAGGAGCCAGCGGTCGAAGCGGTCGCTCTGCGCCTCGGCGAAGTGCAGGGCGATGAGGGCATCCACGAGAGGCGCATAGCGGTGGACCTTCAGCTCCTGGATCTCCTCCTCGCCATTCAGCTTGCGAAGAAAGGCGCTGCGGATCTTCCCCACGCACTCCTCCCAGGGCGCCTCCTCCCGGCGGAGCGCCAGATGCAGGCGCAGCAGCCCCACCCAGAGCAGGGCCTGGGCCAGCAGCACCAGCCAGAGCGCCCAGCCCTGCCAGCCCTGGGTGTGCACGAGTTCCAGAAAACGGTGGAAGTCCATGGGAAGAGATTAGCCTGGAGCCGGGTCCCCTGCCCGGGCGCGCCGGGCCGAGGGGAAAAACCGCGGGCGGAGCGGGATCCCCGAGGCGAGCGGGCTGGAACGGCAGGCCCTCGGTCCTGCCGCCTGCGCCGGTCCATGCGGGATCTGCCGGGTCCGGCGCTCCGCTCAGATGGCGCTGTGCAGCGTCCGCGCCAGGAGCACGGCGCCGATCAGGACCAGGCCGACATGCACGGAGCGGAGGAACCGCTCCCCATGCAGGCGGCGGTTGGCGGTGCGACCGAGCAGGATCGCGGGGATCGCGACCGGCAGCGACAGCAGGTAGTAGCGGGTCACTGCCGGGACCCACATCCCGGCCAGCCCGTAGCCGATCATCGCGAGCCCACTGGCCGGCAGAAAGTACCCTTGCAGCGTGGCCCGGAAATGCGGGGCTGACCAGCGCCGCAGGCTCCCGTAGACCACCAGCGGGGGCCCGTTCATGCCGTAGGCGGCGCCGAGCAGGCCGGCGAAGAATCCGCAGCCCAGAAGCCAGCCGAGGCCGCCGCCCTTGATCTCCGGGGGCCTGCGCCCCAGCAGCGAGTAGGCAGCGAAGCCGATGATCACCAGCGCCAGCCCGATTTTCGCGGGGGCGTCGCAGCGGCTGCCCAACAGGGCGAGCCCGAGGGGGATCCCGGCCAGGGAGGGCAGGAGCAGCCCCGCGGAGCTCCGCACATGGATGCTCCTCCAGTCCTGCAGCACGATCGCCCCCGCGATGGTGGCCGAAAGCAGCACGACCAGGGGGGTGGCGACGCGCAGCGGAATGCACAGGGCCAGCAGCGGAACCGCGAACAGGGCCTCACCGAATCCGAAGGTGGACCGGATCAGGGTCGCGACGAACACGATCAGCAGGACGTACAGCGAAGTCGGGCTCACGGGGATGGATCCACCCCGGTCCTGCGCAACGGGCAGCCCCCTGCCGCACGGGAAGCGATGCGGAGGTCCTTCCAGGGCCGGGGCGCTTGGACCGTTCCACCCGTTCCCTCGGCCCTCCCCTGCGCGGGCGGAACAGCTGGCGTCCAGGAGCCGGGGCCCAGGGCGGGGGATCTTCCGGAGGGGAGCACTGGAGCGGCCTACACCTTGCTCCAGGCCACTTCCCCCGCCGCGAGGAACGCCTCTCCGTCCATCCCTTCCGCTTCCGCCCGCGTGAGGAGGTGCTGGAGGGCCTCGGCCGTGGCTTCGGCATCCTGGAGGGCGCGGTGGGCACGGGTGTTGACGATGCCCAGGAATTCGCACAGCTCCGCGAGGCTGCGGCGGGGCAGCTCGGGGATGAGGCGCTTGGCCAGCAGGCGGGTGCAGATGAGCCGGTGGCGGCGCCACACGCCTTCGGGCAGCCAGGCCTTGAGGAAGCTGCCGTCGAAGGGAGCGTGGTGGGCCACCCAGATCCGCCCCTCGAGCTGGGGCGCCAGCTGGAGGGCCACCCGCTCCCAGGGGGGCGCCCCCGCCAGCATGGGCAGGGTGATGCCCGTGAGGCGCTGGATCTCCTCGGGGAGGAAGCCCTCGATGGCGGCCAGGCTCGTCCAGCGGTCCTCCACCACCGGACCCGAGAGGCGCACCAGTCCCACTTCGGTGATCTCGCTGGCGGGGACGAAGCGGCCCTGCCTGTCCCAGCGCCCGCGGGGGGTGCCGCCGGTGGTCTCCAGATCCAGAACCGCGAAGCGCAGCTCCCTCAGGGCGGGAGAGGCGGGTTCCAGCAGGACCCCTCCGCTCATGCGCTGACCAGGGTCTTGAGCCCGTCCTTGAAGAGCACGTCCACCTTGCGGCCCAGCCGGCGCTGCACGCGGCCCAGGCCGAAGGAGGGGTGGTCCATCCAGGCGCCCTCCTCCCAGCGGACGGCGATGGCGTAGGGCCGGGCCGCGGCGCCGCCCTGCTCCTGGGCCAGCAGCTGCTGATAGAGGGAAGCGGAGCCACCGCTGCGCGGCGGGGCCGGGGCCTTGGCGGAGGAGGGGAGCCGGGGCGCACGGACCTCCGCGATGGGCCGGGGTGCCCGGAACTTATGGACGGACCGGCAGTTGGAGCAGATGAGCTGCTCGGGCACGCCATTGGTGATCGTCAGGACCTGGTGGCGGGTCTCGCCGCCACAGCGCCCGCAGGGCGCGTCCACATCCTGGCCGGCGTAGTAGGTCTTCTGCATGGATCCAGCCTAGGACCCTGCCTGGAGAATTGGAATGCCTCTCGCTGCGGGGCTCCCTCGCTGCGGGGCTCCCGGACCGGGCTCGCAGCGCCGGATCCCGCCGGAGCGCCCCGGGGCCGGCCCCGGGATGGGCGCCAGCTAGCCCAGCAGGGCCTTCACCTGGGCCAGCCGCTGCTCCTTCTCCTCGGCCTGGCCGCGGAGCTTGGCCACCGCGGCCTCGGGGGCCTTGGTGATGAAGCTGTCATCCGCGAGGCGCGCGCGGAGCGGCTCCAGCTCCTTCTCCAGCCTGGTCAGCTCCTTCTCCAGCTTGGCCTTCTCGGCCGCCGGATCCTTGAGGCCCGCCAGCTCCAGGCCCACGGCGCCGCCCGCCACCACGGCCACGGCGCGGGTTGGCGAGGCGAGGTCAGCCTTCGTGAAGGTGACGGATTCCAGCCGGGCGATGGCCTTCAGGGCCTCGGCGAAGGGTGCCAGCTCTTCCAGGCCGCAGAAGGCCGCCACGCGCTTGGCGGGATCCACCCCATGCTCGGCCTTGAGGCGCAGGAAGGCGGAGAGCACCTCCTGGAAGCGGGGGATGAGGGTCGCGTCGCCGCCCTGCGTCTCCAGCAACCTCTCGCCGGCCGGCCAGGCGCGCAGGGCCAGGAGCTTCGGTGCGCCGTCGGGCAGCCGCTCGCCCATCACCGCCTCGTGGATCTCCTCCGTCACGAAGGGCACGAAGGGGTGCAGGGCACGGAGGAGGATGTCGAGGAAATGAAGAATGGCCGCCTTCTGGGCCTTCGTTCCGCTCTGGAGCTGGACCTTGGCCAGCTCGATGTAGGTGGCGCAGAAGTCGTCGTAGACCAGGTGGTAGAGGCGGTCCGCAGCGTCGTGGAACCGGAAAGCCTCGACCGCCTCCGTGATGGCGCCCAGTTCCTCACGGAGCCGTCCGATCAGCCAGTACTCGGCCTCGCCGAATTCGGGTTCTGTCTCGAGCGTGATGGAGGCGTCCAGGTTCATCTGCACGAACCGCGAGGCGTTCCAGAGCTTGTTGCAGAAGTTGCGGGAGGCCTCGAGCCGCGCGGGACTCATGGCGATGTCGGTGCCGGGGGCGGCCATGATGGCAAGGGCGAAGCGGAGGGCGTCGGTTCCGTATTCCTCCATGACCTCGAGCGGATCGATGACGTTGCCCTTGGTCTTGGACATCTTCTGGCCGCTG
>DAIDKC010000090.1 GCA_027451045.1 Holophagaceae bacterium
GCCGCCGGAGAGTCACGAGGCGCAGGTCCGGGCCTCGGCGCCCCCCGGCGGGGCGTGAGGGCCCAGGCGCCGCGTTCAGGTCCTTCGGGCCACCATCAGCGTCTCCCGCCCCGCCCGCCGGGGATGGCTCCGGCGGGCGCAGGCGAGGTGCAGCACCTCGAAGGCGGGTTCCGCCAGGCGCCGGAGATCCTCCGGCGCGGCCGGATGGGGCGGCGCGGGGCGTCCTTCCACATCGTGGAAGGCCACCAGCAGCCAGAGCCCCCCAGGCCTGAGGCGTCGGGCGCAGGCCTCGGCGTAGGCCGGCCAACGCTCCGGCGGCATGGACACCATGCAGGTGTGATCGAAGACCGCGTCCCAGGGACCCTGGGCCGTGGTGAACCAGTCCTCCTGGAGCCACCGGACGGACGTTCCGTGCCGCGCCTGGGCCCCCGCCAGCGCGAGGGGGGCGAAGTCCAGGCCCGTGGCCGCAAAGCCGAGGGCCGCGAGTGCCGCGGCGTCGTGTCCGTAGCCGCAGCCGGGCACCACCACCGAGGCCCCCGGGGCCAAGCCGAGGGGCCGGGCCAGGTCGAGCGCCTCCTCCAGCACCGGCGTGGCCTTCCCCATGTCCCAGGAGAGTCGGCCGCCGCCCGCATAGAGAGCATCCCAGGAGGCGCGTGGATCCGTCATGGCCCCAGGATCGCGCAGGCGCAGGGCGGACGCATCCTTCCAGGCGGCTGTCAGCGGCACGGCAGCTGCACCTCCCGTGCGCCCGCGAAGTCCGCCAGCCGCGCCAGGGCCGCGTCGAGCCCGCGTTGCCGGGCGCGGGTGGCCTTGATCCCGGGCTCCCACCAGAGGCCCTTGACCTCCAGCAGGGCGCGGCCGCGGTGCAGCTTGGCATCCAGGCGCCCCACGAGGCGCTCCCCTTCGAGCATGGGCAGCACGTAGTACCCGTAGGCCCGCCGGGCCTCGGGGACGAAGGCCTCGAAGCGGTAGGCGAAGCCGAAGCGGCGCTGGGCCCGGGCGCGGTCCCGCAGGACGGGATCGAAGGGGCTGAGCAGGCGGATCCGGTCCGGGGCCTCGGGAAGCGCCGCCAGCCGTGTTTCCCAGTCCCCCAGGGCGTAGGCGGGCCGCACGGCGCCGTCGGCATCCGCCACCTGGACGGCGACCAGACGGCCGGTCTTCGCCTCGGCACGGCACCAGGCCTGCGCCTCCGGCGCCTCTACCGCCTCCCAGAAGGCCGCCAGCTCCCGGGGCGTGAAGACGCCCAGGCGCTCCGCCGCCGTGGTGCAGGCCCAGGCCAGGTGGGTCCGGGGATCGGGTGCGGGGCGGGCAGGCAGGTCGGGGAAGACGCGCTCCGTGAGGTCGTACACCTTCTGGAACCCCTCCCGGCGGGGCACCGCGAGCTCGCCGGTGCGCCAGAGGAAGTCCAGGGCCGCCTTCTGCGGCTTCCAGCCCCACCAGGGGCCGCGCTTGCCGGGGTGCTCGAAGTCGGAGGACTTCAGCGGGCCCTCGGCCGCGATCCGGGCCTTCACGTCCGCCACCACCCGCGCCGGGTCGGTGCCGCGGAAGTGGTGCTGCCACCACGCATGGGCCTGGATGCGGGCCCGGTCCCGCTCGAAGCGGGGCTTCCAGTGGGGGAGCCAGGCCGTGGGGATGGCGGAGGCATCGTGGGTGAAGCCTTCGAAGAGGCTGCGCTCCCCCTCCAGCAGGAGCCGCAGGTGGTCCGGGCGGTAGGCGTCGAGGCGGCTGGCGAGGGTGAGGTCATGGGCCCGGGCAACCACCTGGATGGTGTCCATCTGCACGAAGCCCATCTGCCCGAGGAGGGCGAGGAGGGCCTCGGGCCCGGCCCCGCGGCCCGGATCGTCCAGGAGGCCCTGGGCGCCCATCAGGAGACGGGCGGCGTCCCGGGCGGTGAGCTGGGGGAGGGCTCGGGCCATGCCCCAGGCTACAGCCGGAACCGCTGGACCAGGAGCTGGAGGCTGTCGGCCACGCGGGAGAGGTCCTCGGCCGTCCTGGAGATCTCGGAGACCGTGGCCGCGAGCTCCTGGGTGGAGGCGGCATTCTGCTGGAGCTGGTCCGTCGTGAGGGCCATGAGCCCACCCACCTCCCGGCTCGCCTCGTCCTGGCTCCGGCTGAGGGCGGTCACGCCCTGCATCTGCCCCGCGACCTCCCCGATGCGCCCCCGGATGGCATCCAGGTGCTCCAGGGTGCGGGCCACCCCCTCGATGCCGCCGGCCACGGCCTGCTCGGTCAGGTCGGTCAGGGAGCGGATCTCGGTGGCCGCCGCCGCGCTGCGTTCGGCCAGCTTCCTGACCTCCTCGGCCACCACGGCGAAGCCCTTGCCCTGGGCCCCGGCCTTGGCCGCCTCGATGGCCGCGTTCAGGGAGAGCAGGTTGGTCTGGCGGGCGATCTCCTGGATGACCCGCACCCCCTCGATGATGCGTCCGGTGGCGTCCTGGATGGCGGCCATCCCGGCTTCCGCCGCCTGCCCGGCCTGGGCCCCTGCGTCGGTGTCCCGCGCCGCGTCTAGGGTGCGCGCCTCGCTCTCGGCCGCACGCTCGTCGAGGCGCGCGACGTTGGCGCCGAGCTTCTGGAGGGCCGCCTGGACGCCGAGGCCGGCCTGGCGCAGCTCCTCCCCGACCTGCGCGGTGTCCTCGACGGTCCGGGCGATCTGTTCCGCGCTCGCCGCCAGCTCGGTGGCGCCCGAGGCCACGCGCTCGGAGGCCGCCCCCACCTCGCGGAGCGCCGCACCCAGGCGATCCGCCATGCCGTTGAAGGTCCGCGCCAGCTCGCCGATCTCGTCGTCGGCCCCGGCGAAGGCCCGGGCCGTGAAGTCCCCGCCCGCCACCCGCGCGATGGAGGCCCCGAGGTCGCCCAGGGGGCGGAGCATGACCCGGCGGACGAAGTGGGCGATCAGGAAGCCCATCAGCAGGAGGGTGGCCAGGCCCACGGCGGCTGAAGCGAGCTGGAAATGGTGCTCCTGGCTGACGATGGGTGCGGTGGAGCCGGAGATGCCGAACACCGCGACGAAGTCCCCCGGCTTCCTTCCCTGGAAGGCGGTCATGCCCAGGGCCTGGTGGCAGGTGATGCAGCTCTCCTGGAGCCGGCCGGGGGCGAGGACGTAGAGCCAGGGCGCGCCATCCGGCCCCCGGTACTCGCCCTGGTAGCTGGACAGCTTCGGGTCGGCCTGGAAGGCCTGGATGGCGGCCCTTTCCACGGCCCCCTCAGGCCCCGGGCCGACCTGGTCCAGGGGCACCCGGTGGTAGGCCAGGCCCGCCTTCGCGCAGTAGGCCTGGGCCTCCCAGTGGAGCATGTAGCGGGAGTTGATGCCCAGGGCCCGTAGGTTGGCCACGAAGTCCCGGCGGGAGCGGAGCGCCTCGTTCCGTCCCACCAGGGCGGTGAGTCCCAGGAACAGCAGGACCAGGGCCGTGCCGACGGGCAGGAAGAATTTCAGGGCGAGGCTGCGACGGCGCACGGCGACTCCAGGGCGGGGATGCGGACATCTCTGTTTCGACACCCTCGTCCCTCGGCCCCAGCTTTGGCAGCGAGATTTTGATCACTTGTGTCTTGCAAGAATCCGCGGGCTCAGATCCGGGCCGCCAGCTCCGCGCCCTGGCGGATGGCCCGCTGGGCGTCCAGTTCGGCGGCCCGCTCGGCGCCCCCGATGAGGTGGACGGGCCGGCCCAGGGCCTTCAGGGGCTCCAGCAGCTCGAGGCGGGAGACCTGCCCGGAGCAGTTGATCACGTGGTCCACCGGGAGGCAGCGGGGCTCGGCGTCCTTCCCCTCGCGGATCCACAGGCCCGCGTCGTCAATGCGCTCATAGGCCACGCCGCCGATCATCTTCACCTTCAGGCCCTTCAGGGTGGCCCGGTGGATCCAGCCCGTGGTCCGGCCCAGGCCAGCCCCCATGCGATCCGTCTTGCGCTGGAGCAGGTAGACCTGCCGCTCGGGCCTAGGGAGGTTGGGCCGCTCCAGCAGGCCGCCCCGGTGGGTGTGGGTGCCGTCCACGCCCCAGGCCTGCAGGTAGCGGGCGATATCGGGCGCGGCATGGCCCTCCACCAGGAATTCCGCCACGTCGAAGCCGATGCCTCCCGCGCCGATGATGGCCACCGCCTCGCCGGCGGTCTTCCGTCCCAGCAGCAGGTCGGGATAGCTGATGACCTTCGGATGGTCGAGGCCCGGGATCTCCGGCTGCCGGGGCCGGACGCCCGTGGCGAGCACGATCTCGTCGTAGCCCGCCAGCAGCTCCGGTGTGGCCCGCGTGCCGAGGTGCACCTTCACGCCGGTCTGGGCGAGGCGCCGGCTGAAGTAGCGCAAGGTCTCGTGGAACTCCTCCTTGCCCGGCACGTGCTTGGCGATGTTCAGCTGGCCGCCCAGCTCCGGTTCCGCCTCGAAGAGCTCGACCTGATGGCCGCGCTCGGCGGCGTGGCTGGCGAAGCTCATTCCCGCAGCCCCGCCCCCCACCACGGCGATGCGCTTGGCCTCCGGGGCGGGCGGGAAGGTGAGCTCGGTCTCGTAGCAGGCCCGGGGGTTCACCAGGCAGGTGCAGCGCTTCTGCTGGAAGACCATGTCCAGGCATCCCTGGTTGCAGGCGATGCAGGTGTTGATGTCGAGGGCGCGGTCCTCGGCGGCCTTCCTCACGAAGTCGGCGTCCGCCAGGAGCGGCCGGGCCATGCTCACCATGTCGGCGCAGCCGGAGGCCAGGAGCTCCTCGGCCACCTCCGGGGTGTTGATGCGGTTGGTGGTGACCAGGGGGATGCCCACCTCGCCCTTCAGCCGCCGCGTCACCCAGGCGTAGGCCCCCCGGGGCACCATGGCCGCGATGGTGGGGACCCGCGCCTCGTGCCAGCCGATGCCGGTGTTGATGAGGGTGGCTCCGGCGGCCTCGATGGCCTTGGCGAGCTGCACCACCTCCTCCCAGGTGCTGCCCTCGGGGACGAGGTCCAGCATGGAGAGCCGGAACACCACGATGAAGTCGGGCCCGACCGCGGCGCGCACCGCCTTCACCACCTCCACGGGGAAGCGCATGCGGTTCTCGTAGGCGCCGCCCCAGGCGTCTGTCCGGCGGTTGGTGCGGGCGGCGATGAACTGGTTGATGAGGTAGCCCTCGCTGCCCATGACCTCCACGCCGTCGTAGCCGGCTTCCCGGGCCAGGGCCGCGCAGGCGGCATAGTCGCGGATGGTCCTGCGGATGGCGCGCTCGGAGAGGGCCGAAGGCTTGAAGGGCGTGATGGGGCTCTTCAGGGCGGAGGGCGCGACGCTGAAGGGGTGGTAGCTGTAGCGCCCGCCGTGGAGGATCTGCAGGGCGATCTTCCCCCCCTCGGCGTGGACCGCGCCGGTCACGATCCGGTGCTTGCGCGTCTGCCAGGGCCAGGAGAGCTGGGAGCCGAAGGGCGTGAGACGGCCCCGCAGGTTGGGGGCGATGCCGCCGGTGACGATGAGGCCCGCGCCGCCGCGGGCGCGCTCGGCGTAGAAGGCCGCCAGCTTGGTGAAGCCGTCCCTGGCCTCCTCCAGGTTCGTGTGCATGGAGCCCATGAGCACGCGGTTGCGGAGGGTGGTGAAGCCCAGATCCAGGGGTTCGAGCAGGTGCGGATAGGCCACGGTCACTCCGGGAGGTCCCGCCAGTGTAGGGCCTCCGGATGCCTACCCTGCGTCAATCCTCGGCCTTCTCCACCACCACCACGAGGCGGGTCACCAGGGCCGCCAGCGCGCCCACGGCGGCGAGGACCGGCAGCAGGGCGGCGCCCACCAGGCCGACCGTCAGCGGGATCTCGAGGAGCGTCTTGCCCTCCTCGGTCTTGAGGATGATCCGCCGGATGTTGCCCTGGTGGATCAGGTCCTTGATCTTGTCGAGGACCTTGCCGCCCTCGAGCCTGAACTCCTCGGTGCGCCCCGCCATGGCAGCCTCCTGAAGATCCCCGCCCAGGGTCCCAGGCCGGCGGGAGGGTGTCCAGACGGGAGCTCGCTCAGGCCTCGTCCCGGTGCTTGCGGGCCATGTCCGGGTAGAGTTCCTTGGCACAGTCGGGACAGATGCCGTGGGTGAAGCCCGCGCCGGAATGCTGGCTGATGTAGTGCTCCAGCTGGTTCCAGTAGCCCGTGTCGTCCCGGATCTTCTTGCAGTTGGCGCAGATGGGGAGCAGGCCGGAGAGCTGCTTGACGTTGGCCAGGGCCTCGGAGAGCTCCACATTCCGTTCCCGCAGCTCCTGGGTCCGCTGGGCCACCACGGCCTCCAGGGCGGCCTTGCTCCGGGCCAGGCTGGCGAGGCGGAGGCGGAACAGGCCGTAGAAGGCCGCCAGGACCGCCAGGGCCGCGCCGGAGACGGCCCACCAGGTGCGCCACCAGGGGGGCAGCACGGTGAAGGCCAGGGTCACCGGCGGACCGAAGGGCTCGAAGCCCCGGGCGGCGCGGACCTCGAAGCGGTAGTGGCCCCCGGGGAGCGCCGGATAGCGCACGGATCGGGCCCGGGTGTCGCGCCAGGTGTTCTCGAGGCCGAGCAGGCGGACCTGGAAGTGCAGCGCCCGCTCGTCGGCGTAGGAGGGGGCGGCGAAGCGGAAGGTGAGGGTGCTGCGGGCCGCGGCGATCGGGGGCGGCGGGGCGATCGGCAGGGGCAGGGCCTTGCCGTCCAGCATCAGTCCTGTCAGGAAGGTGCGGAGGGGCGCCGCCGGGGGCGCCGCCCCTCCCTCGTCGTAGCGCACCAGGCCTCCGGCGGTGCCCGCCCATACCTGGTCACCCACCACCTTCAGGGCCAGGATCGCGCAGTCCTCGCTGATCATGCCGTCGTCGCGCCCGAGCTGGACCGGCGGATCCAGGCTCGCGAGCCCCTGGTCCGTCGTGCACCAGGTCCTGCCCCGGTGGTCCACCGCCACGGCATAGACCAGGTCGGAGGGCAGGCCGCGGCCCTGGGTCCGGTGCTCCAGGATCCGGAGCTGGCCCTCCTCCAGGCGCACCCGGGTGAGGCCCACCGGCTCCCGGTAGTTCACCCAGGCGCTGCCGTCGGGCAGGAAGGCCACGCCGTAGACGGTGTAGGGTTCGAGGCCGTCCCGGTGGGTGAAGAGGCGCCAGCGGCCCCCCCGCGCTCGGACCAGGAGGCCCGCCGTGGTGCCCACCCAGAGGCGGCCCCCGGCGTCCTCCGTGAAGGCGTAGGCGCCCAGGTTTGTCGTGCCCGAGAGGGCGGGACCTGCCTCCTCGACCAGGCGGCGGGCCCGGGGATCCCAGCGCAGGACGCCGTACCGCGTGCTGCCCAGCCACACCCCGCCGGCGCGGTCCACGAACACCGTGTTCACCTGGCTCCCGCTGGGGCCGAGGGGGGCCACGACGGCCTTCCGGGCCCCGGGTCGGAGCCAGAGGGTGGGCCCCAGGGTGGTCACCATCCAGAGGGTGCCTCCCCGGTCCATGGCCAGGGCCTTGATGCGCATGCCCTCGGTGCCTGGGATGGGCTCCAGGCCCTGGGGGCCCATGCGGGCCGCGCCGTCGTCCGTGGCCACCAGCAGGCGCCCCTGGAGATCCTGGGTGACGTACCACACCACCTCCCCGAAGGGGCCGTGGGACAGGGTGAAGTTCCGCACCCGGCCGCCCCCCTGGAGGCGAGCCAGGGCCGGGCCCAGCACCCAGAGGGTGCCTTCCCTGTCCCGGAAGACCACCCGCACCCAGCGGAAGGGCAGGCCCAGGGTGGCGTCCAGCACCGTGGCCCGGGTCCCCGCCAGGTGGAGGGCCCCCTTCTGGGTGGGCAGCCAGAGGGAGCCGTCCCGGTCCGTGAAGGGGAAGCCGCTGATGGTCAGGCTGCCGGGCAGGAGGCGCGAGACATCCTGGAAGCGGGCCGCGCCGGGGGCCATCACCACCAGGTGGTTCCCTGCCCCCGCCCACAGCCGCCCCTGGCCGTCCTCGGCCACCAGCACCGTGCCGTGCTCGGGCAGGCCGTCCCGGGGACCCCAGGTCCGGCTGGTGCCGTCGGGGAGGAAGGCCTGGAGGCCCGCGGGGCCCGCCAGGTACATCGCCCCCGAGTGGACGCCGGCGGTCAGGGACGTGGCATCCGGAAGGGGCGTCCAGGGCAGGACGGAGAAGTGGTGGTCTCCATCCTGGACGTAGATCCGGTGGCGATCCGTGGCCCACAGGCGCCCCTGGCGGTCGAGGGCCATGAGCAGGGCGGGGGTCCGGGGCGTCGGCGCCCCGAAGACGGCCGGGGCCACGCCGCCCTCCTGCACGTGCACCAGGCCCCGGAGGGTGGTCGCCCACACGCCGCCCTGGGGATCGGGCAGCACCTGGTAGATGTAGGCGGAAGGCATGCCCTCGGCCAGGGACCAGCGCCGGCAGCGGCCGCCTTCGTAGCGCAGCAGGCCGTTCTCCGTGCCCAGCCAGAGGAAGCCGTCCCGGTCCTGGGTCAGGCAGGTGATGGCCGAGGAGGGGACGCCCTGGCCGGGGCCCAGCAGGGCGAAGGGCCTGCGTCCTCCCGCCTGGGCGGCCAGGGGCAGCGCCAGCAGGGCCAGCAGCACCCTGCGGCCGGCGCGGAGCAGGAAGGTCCGGAAAAGGGCCATGGGCCCTTCATCGGTGGATCAGCGCCCGGCCATGATTCTGCGCCCAGTGGGGCTAGGCGTTCTCCCCCCGGGACCGCACGAGCAGGTGCCGGCCCAGCCAGAGCTGGAAGCGCCCCAGAAGCAGGCCGAGGTGCAGGGCGGCGGGGATCAGGATGCAGCCCGCCAGGCCGCAGAGGAGGGCCACCAGCGCCGGATGGATCAGGATCCAGGGCGGGGCGACCAGGTGCAGGGCGAGGGTGCCGTGCCCCGGGAGGAGCAGGGTCAGGGGCGCCGCCACCAGGCCCAGGCCGAGGGCCAGCAGCGTGACCAGGAGGGTGAAGTAGCCGAGGCCCAGGGGCAGGAGCAGCAGGAGGTAGAGCAGGCTGGTCCAGGTGCGGCCATCGGTCACCAGGGCCTTGAGGCGGGCGGCCCAGCCCTCCCCTGCGGCCAGGGGGGCGGGGGATGGATGGGCGCCCTCCCCCACCAGGACGTGGAGCAGGTGGAACTCCGCCACCGCGAGCAGGCGGGTCCCGATCAGGAAGGCCAGGGCCACCGGCACCCCGAGGATGAGGATGGCCAGGCCGAGGCTGAGGGAGATCCCGGTCACCGCGTAGGTGAAGGCGAGGGTGCCCGTGGCCAGGGAGAGCAGGAGGTAGAGCAGGGTCGTGTAGGCCCGGCGGCAGGCCAGGACCTCGAAGAAGCCTGGATGGGTGGATGCGGACATGGGACCTCCCGGGATGTCCCAGGCTAGGTCCCGGCATTCCCCGGAGCCGTCCCGGACCGGCGAACGGCGGGCGGGGACCGGCGGACCCCAGCCGGCGCCGGGCGGATGTCCCGGGTCAGGTCTGGGTGGTGGTGCGGCGGTAGCTGGGGCGGTGGAGGTCGCTGACCTGGACGCTGACATTGAGCCGCATGCCCGCCGCGGTGCGGGGGAAGGCGGCCAGGAGGACGGGCAGGAGGGCGTCGCTGAAGGCGGCCTTCGCCGCGTCATCGTGGCCCTGGAGCACCTGCACGTCGAGGGTGACGAAGGCCCGGTCCGGCGCCCCGTCGGCCACCCGGAAGAGGCCGTGGCGGATCACGCGGCTCTTGATGTCCGCCTCGGAGACCCGCCCCGTGCCGGCCAGGGCGCGGTGGAGGTCCGCCAGCAGGCCCGCCCAGTCCGGGGTGTCCAGGAGGTTGTCGGAGACTTCGAGGATGCAGTGGGGCATGGCACCTTCCGCGGGGTTCGGGTCCGCCGGATCTCAGCCGGGACGTCGGGTGTCGTCCGGCGGGGCGGCCCCCGCGCCGGGCCCCTGGTCCGGCTTGGCGAAGCGCTGGGCGCGGAGGTGGAAGTCGTCGGTGAAGACCTGGCGGACCGGGGGCGGAGGCTCCGCCGCCTGGTGGATCCGCGCGCGGCGCAGCCCCCACAGGGCCCAGGCCGCGGGCAGGAGGAGGATGATCGGGTACTGCAGCAGGATCCGCGTCAGGGTGAGCCGGTACTGGTTGGGGCGCAGGCCGTCGCTCACGCAGGCGTCCAGCACCCAGATCCTGTCCCCCGGTGCCAGGGCCACCGCCTCCTCCTTCAGCAGGGTCAGGTCCCGGACACCGCGCTCCTCCTTGACCGTCACGCCGTCGGTGAGCTGGCTCTGGGGATCGGGGTTCACGCTCACCACCGTCACGTGCGCCACGCCGGGACCCTGCCAGTGGCAGAAGGGATTCCAGGCCACCAGCAGGACCTGCACCAGCTCCACCCAGAGCACGGCGATGACCAGGCCCCACAGGGCCACCAGGGCGCTCCATCGGACGGCGGGGCGGGCGAAGAGGGTCATGGCGACAGTATCCCAGGTTCCGTCCGGAAGGCCGCGGTCAGGCCGGCCGGACGGGAGGGCCGATCCGGGCCAGGAAGTCCCGGAGGGCCTGGGCGGCGGCCTCGGGACGGGCCTGGAGGAGCCAGTGGGGCGCCTCGAGCGTGACGATGTCCAGCCCCTTCAGGTGGGCGCGGAGGTGGCGCAGGGCCGCCGGGGGCACCACCCGGTCGTGGCGGGCGGCCAGGGCCAGGGCGGGCACCGCCAGCGCCGGGAGGAGGGGCGTCTGGTCCACGGCCATGGCCGCCAGCAGGCGGTCGCGCAGGGTGGCCTTGGGCACCGCCGGCAGCAGGCGCCGCACCAGGTCCATCAGGGGGGGCGTGGCCCAGCGTCCCAGCAGCAGGAAGCGCACCATCCCCGGCCCCAGGCGCAGGGGCGGCAGCAGGCGCAGCAGGGGCCCCGTCCAGGCGAGGCCGGGGCGCGGGTTGCGGGCGAAGGTGCCGCAAAGCACAACGCCCCGCAGCCCCTCGGGCCGCTCCGCCGCCAGGGCCAGGGCCACCGGGCCGGAGAAGGATTCCCCCAGCAGCAGGAAGGGGCGGCCCTTCGGCAGCTGGGTGCGGGCGAAGTGGGTGCAGGCGGCGTAGGACACCAGGGCCTCGGGGTAGCGCACCACCTGCGTGTCCCAGTCGGCCAGGGCCGCCAGGAAGGACGCGAACATCAGCCCCGTCCCGTCCAGGCCGGGCAGCAGGACCAGCAGCGGGCGTTCCTCGGATGGGGCCATGGCGACAGTATCCCAGGCCCCGGCCCCCCCGCGGCGGGATGGCGGTCACATCGCCACGAGCCGCGGCTTCACCAGCCGCTCGAAGTCCTGGTAGGCCATGCGGATCAGCTCGGTGTGGGTGCCCGCGTTGAAGGCGATCTCCCGGTCCAGGGCCAGGTGGGGATCCACATAGACATCCAGCCCGTAGAGGTTGCCGAAGGGCGGCATGGCGCCCACCTCGCAGCCCGGGAAGTCGGCGGTGAACTCCCGCTCGTTGGTGAGCTCCGCCGTGGCGGCCCCCGCCGCCTGGCGCAGCCGCTCCAGGTCCACCTTCCGGTCCGCCGGCACCACCGCCAGCACCGGCCTGCCGTCGAGGCTCACCACCACCACCTTCGCCATCTCCCGGCCGGGGATGTGGGCGGCGCCCGCCACCGAGGTGGCGGTGAAGGCCAGGGGGTGCTTGATGATGATGTGCGGCACCCCGTTGGCGCTGAGGAATTCCTTCACTTGGGCCACGGTCATGGCGGCCTCCTTGGGTTGAACGCCCCCCAAGGATGGGGCGGAGGCCCGGCCCGGCAATCGGAGGAATGTCGCTTGGTGACGGGAAATGACAAGTCGTGGTCGGGCCCAGGGCCCTGGCGGGGTTGCCGGCCGGGGCCCTGGGCGTCTGCTTATGCACGCCGGGTTCAGCGGTAGAGTTCCGCGGTGGCCACGGTGGTGGTGCCGTCGGAGCCCCCCGTCACCCGCACGGATCCGTCGGGCAGCAGGGTGGCGGTGGGGTCCCAGCTCGCCGTTGCGAGGCTCCGTCGGATCGGGGAAGGCCCTTCCCCCTACCGGCGGCCCCCCAGCAGCGCCAGGCCCAGGCCCAGGATCATCAGCACCACGGCGCCGGCCAGGACGGGGCGCAGGGGCACCGCCTTGCGGCCGCGCAGCTCCGTGCGCACGCGGCCGGGGCGCTGGGTCCAGGCGTTGCCGTTCCGGGTGATCACGCGGAAGGACCGCACCACCGTGGTGGTCGTGGGGGCCCGGTCGCTGCGCTGGGAACGGCCCTGGGCGTCCACCCATTCGTACATGGCCTTGCGGTCCGTCACCGGCTCGTCCGCCAGCGTCACCGGCGAACCCGCCCGCACCTGCACCTCCATGGCCGGCAGGCTGCCCAGGAAGCCCTGGGCCGGCTGGTAGCCCGTGGTGAACACCACCGCCAGCGCCCCCAGCGCCAGCCCCAACAGCGACAGGACGATGCCGGCTTTCCGCATGGCAGGACTCCGGGGGTGCCGGATCATCCTAGGCGCTTGCCCGGGCCATGGGAACGCCCCGGACGGAAGCCGCCTCAGCCCATGGCCTCCAGGCAGGCCGTGAGCGACTGGAGGGTGAAGGGCTTGGCCATGAGGGAGACCTTCGGCACGCGGGACACCAGGTCCAGGGCCTCCTGGTCGGCCCGTCCCGTGGCCAGCAGCACGGGCAGCTCGGGGCGCAGGGCGCGGAGCCGGACGAGGGTGGCCGCGCCGCCGATGCCGGGCATGTTGAGGTCGAGGATCACGCCGTCCACCTCCAGGCCCGCCTCCAGCAGGCCCAGGGCCTCCTCGCCCAGCCCGGTGATGCGTGGGATGTGGCCGATGGCCTCTAGCATGGGCCCCAGGCTCTGCTGGATGAGCTCGTCGTCGTCCACCACCAGGATGCGGAGGGCGCGGCCCCGCCGGAACCGGGGGCGCTCCGGCGGGGCCTCCCCGGCCGAGGCGGGCCCGGCGGGGAGGCGGATGGCCACCTCGGTGCCCTGGCCGGGGTGGCTGCGGATCTGGAGATCCCCGCCGTGGGCCTTCACGGTGCGGTACACGATGGAGAGGCCCAGCCCCGTGCCCTTGCCCTGGGGCTTGGTGGTGAAGAAGGGATCCAGGGCCTTGCCGAGCACCTCCGGCGGCATGCCGCAGCCCGTGTCGGCCACCTCCAGGTGCACACAGCCGGTGGCCTCGTTCCAGGTCTTCACCGTGAGGAGGCCGCCCTCCGGCATGGCGTCCACGGCGTTCACGCAGAGGTTCATGAAAGCGTGGCCCAGGGCCGCCGGATCCCCCTTGACCGCATGCAGGCTCTCCGAGAGGTCCACCTCGATCCGCACCTTCTGCAGCGTCGTCCGCTCCAGGAGGGCGATCCCCTCGGACACCACGGCGTTGAGGTCCACCCGCTGCTCCACGGTCAGGGCCGTGCGGGCGAAGCCCAGCAGGCCCTTCACCAGCGTCCCGCCGCGCTGGCAGGCCTTGACGATGGTGCCCATGTTCTTCTGGAGGCGCGAATCCTCCGGCGCCGAGGCCTGGTGGAAGTCGGCGATGGTCAGGATGGCGGCCAGCACGTTGTTCATGTCGTGGGCCACGCCCCCCGCCAGGCTGCCCAGGCTGTCCAGCTTCTGGGCCTGGGCCACCTGGTCCGCCAGGCGCCGCCGGTCCTCCTCCGCCTGCCGGCGGGCGGTGACATCCATGGCCGCCGACAGCAGGTAGGTCTGCCCGTGGAGGTCCACCAGCCGGCCCGAGTAGGCCACGAAGAGGGTGGAGCCGTCCTTGCGGCGGAAGGTCACCTCGAAGCCGTGCACCTCCTCGCCCCGGCTCAGGCGCTCCACCGCCGACTGCCGGTCCGCCGGATCGGCCCAGAGCCCGATGTCCAGCGAGGTCCGGCCCTCCACCTCGCCCGGCCCGTAGCCGAACATCGCGAGGAAGGCCGCGTTCACCGACACGAACTCGCCCGTCTTCAGGTGGGTGATGCCCAGGGCCGAGGGGAAGAACTGGAAGGCCTTGAGGAAGAGATCCTCGCTCTCGGGCCGGTCGGCCGGGAGGGGGAGGGCGGGGGCCTCCGCCATCGCCAGCCCCAGGCAGGGCTCGCCCGCCGCCTCCAGGGCCGTCCCCGTCACCCCGTGGCCCAGGATCCGGCCCGTCCCACCGCCGAGCAGCCGGTCGCGCCCGGCTTCGTCCGGCCAGAAGCCCAGGTCCCGGCCCGTGCGCCCCACCAGGTCCTCCGCCCGGGCCCCCGTCCGGCGGCACCAGGCCCCGTTCACCCGCACCACCGCATCGTCCCGCAGGCGGACGAGGCAGAGCGCCTCCGGGGTGCGGTCGAACAGCCAGTCATCCAGGGGGAGGGTCGGCATGGGATGGGAAATCAAGACTCACAACACACAGTCGGGAGCCAAGCCTACAGTCCGCTGGAAGTTCGCGCCAAGAAAATCCTGGGGCCCCCGGCGCCCCGTCAGGCCGCCGCCAGCCCCGCGAAGGGGGGATGGACGGGCCTGGGCCCCGCGTCGAGCGCCAGCCCCAGCGCCACCCCCAGCGTCCGCAGGGCCGCGCCGTGCGCCCGGTCGAGGGCGATGCCCAGCCGGAAGAGGCCCGCGTGGGCCCGGAGGTTCCGGGCCGTCGCCGCCGCGTCCCCCGCCCCCAGCTGGTCCTGGAGGGCGAAATTGGCCTACACGACCCGCGGCCAG